>JAEWRS010000494.1 GCA_023398855.1 Bacillota bacterium | reverse complement strand
ATTGGGAGAGGTTATCAAAATTCCTGGTACAAAGGAAGTAATGTTATGTTTCTTTTGTTATTGTGCTTTAGAACAGACAACAGGTCTTTGGGCAAGCAGCTATTTGACTTTTTATAAAGGGGTTTCTGCCCATGTGGCTGCGAGCTTCGCAGGTATGTTTTATATAGGGATCACCATTGGCCGTGCAATAAGCGGATTTATTACAATAAAATTAAATGATGTTCAAATGATACGGATGGGACAGCTCCTCATTGGGATAGGTGTGATTACAATGCTGCTTCCGTTTGGGGAAAATGTGTCTTTAGGTGGATTAATCATGATCGGCCTGGGCTGTGCGCCCATTTATCCATGCATCATTCACTCTACACCAACGCATTTTGGAGCAGATAAATCACAAGCTATTATAGGTGTACAAATGGCAAGTGCTTATGTAGGAACGTGTCTGATGCCTCCTATCTTTGGATTAGTTGCTAACTATATTACTGTTTCCCTTCTACCAATATATCTGTTTATTATTTTAGCATTAATGGTTGTAATGCATGAGCTATTAAATAAAAAAACAAGTAGTCCGAAAGGAGAAGAATATGCGGGCTGATTATCATGTACACACTGAATTTAGTGATGACTCAATCTATCGTATGGAGGATGTAATTCTGGATGCAATTCAAATGGGAATCAATGAAATCTGTTTTACTGATCATGTGGATTATGGAATAAAAAGAGACTGTGACGATCCCCGCGGAATAGAATACCGTAGTGGCGGTCCAGGGGAACCTGAGCTGATGGAAATAGCAAATGTAGATTACTATATGTATGAAGCCACAATTAGAGAACTTAGATATTGTTATGGAGATCAGATATCTATTAAGATGGGGCTTGAGTTTGGAATGCAGACTCACACAATTCCAAAGTATGAAGCATTGTTTGCTAAATATCCCTTTGATTTTATTATACTGTCTGTGCACCAGGTGGAAGATAAAGAGCTTTGGACACAGGAGTTTCAGAGGGGACGAACACAGCAGGAGTATAACGAACGTTACTATGAGGAAATACTTGCACTTGTGAAACAGTATCATAACTACAGCATCTTAGGGCACTTGGACTTAATCAGCCGTTATGACAAGGTTGGATATTATCCTTTTGAAAAGATCAGACCATTTGTTACTGAGATTTTGAAAACTGTGATAGCAGATGGTAAGGGGATCGAGATAAATACGTCAAGCTACCGGTATGGAATGCCAGACCTTACTCCATCAAGAGATATACTCAGGTTATTTCGGGAACTGGGAGGAACGATTATTACAATTGGAAGTGACTGTCATAAAAAAGAACACTTAGGGTTTCATATTCAGGAAACAAAGCAGGAACTAATCAACCTGGGATTTTCTCAATACTGTACTTTCGATAAAATGAAACCATTATATCATGAACTATGAAAGTTCCATTTCCATAGAATGGAACAACGTTCAAGTATAAGCCGGGGACTGTCCCCGGCTTTTGCTATACCCTGCCAGTCAAAGCAAAAGAAATTGACCGGCATGTTGTTAAATGATAAAATTACTAAGGATGCTTACAAAGGATTTAATACCTATGATAAGAATAAGGAGGGCACATCATGCCAGAGACAGGAACAAAAGCACCGACATTTTCACTGCCGGTCCAGTTTAGGATATGAAAATAATAATTTCTCCGGCAAAGAAGATGATTGAGGATAGGGATTCCATTGAGGCTACCGGAATGCCCGGATTTATTAATGATGCGATAATATTGATGGGTAAAATGAAGTCAATGTCTTTATTAGAGGGAAAAGCATTGTGGAAATGCAATGATAAATTAGCCGAACTAAACCATAAACGCTACCAGGATATGAATTTGATGCATAGATTGACTCCGGCATTAATAGCATATGAGGGCTTACAGTATCAGCATATGGCACCGAAGGTGCTTACAACTGAGGCGCTATCGTACCTGTCAGATCATTTGAGGATTTTGTCAGGCTTTTATGGAATCCTGAAGCCTTTTGATGGGGTAACGCCGTATCGGCTCGAAATGCAGGCAAAGCTATCCGTGAATGATTATAAAGATTTATATGATTTCTGGGGGAACCGGTTGTATCATAGTTTAGCAGATGATGACAGAATTATCATTAATTTGGCTTCAAAGGAATACTCACAATGCATTGAGAAATATATCACACCAGAGGACCGGTTTATTACGATTGAGTTTGGTGAGCTGGTGGAAGGAAAAGTGAAGCAAAAGGGAACAATATCAAAGATGGCCCGGGGAGGTATGGTGCGGTTCATGGCAGATAATAATATTTCTGATGTGAATGGTCTCAAGGACTTTAAGGAACTGGGATTTGCTTATTCCAGTGAGCTTTCCAGCAACTCAAAATACGTATTCATAATGTGAGATATAGAATAAGAGAAAATAACCCTACTATGGTCATCTATGTTTTGGGCATATCAATAAATGCTTTCAGCAAGGAGGGTTTTTAGATATTGAAGCAAACCGGCTGACAATTCGTCAGGAGCCAGATTCATATCATTTGTAAACCATTCCTTCAAAACAGTGATGCTGACAGCATACTTAACGGAAGAAAAGTAATTGCCATATCCGCTTTCTGGATGTTTAAAATATTGTTTTTCAACAGGAGTAAGAATTCTTTCCATAGATTCATTAATAATAAAGTCCTTCTTTGCCAGGAATATGATTCTTATAATGTCAGGGTTAACATACCAAAATCGCAGGAAAGGTACCAGAAAGGTAACTGCTTCCATCTTTCGGGTATCAGAGTATTCCTTCAAACAGACCAGTAGCTCTTTAAATTTGTCGTCGCACTTTTTACGCAATATGTCATCAATCGTATCGTAGTGCCTGTAAAAAGTTACCCGTCCTATCTTTGCCCTTTTACATATGTCTGTTATCGTTATTTTTTCGTAAGGGAATTCTGTTATTAATGCCTCAAGAGCCTCATAGATCCATTGGCTGCTTTCTTTTGAACGCTTGTCGTCAGAAATATAGAAACTATTTTGTTTACGAATTTTCAAGACCAGGAGTGAGTGAGGCGGCCGCCAAATATTTTCTGGAAGAAAACCGGGATTTTAATGCCTTGTTTGATAAAATAGCCTATAACAGCTTTTCGTTTCCTGTGGTGCAATTACAAGCGGACCGTGACCCTGCCCAGCCAATAGAGCTGTTTGAGGAAATTCCCCGGCGCTGCAAGAATATATCATTAAAAATTGTAAAAAATGCAGGACATTTCAGCAATCTGGATCAACCCCAGCAGGTGGCTGATGCAATCAATGAGCTTGTTCATGGTATCAGACAAAATTGAACGGAGGGTGAATCATGAAGGGAGAAAGAGCCTATGAAAACTATCATTACAAAAATCTTTCCTGAAAATGTTAACAATGATTACAAAGGATATGGAATTGCTGCTTATGTATTTGCTATTTATTCGGTTATGAGCATTGTAAGAAGCTGCATCCACATTTTTTCACCAGATGGCGGTGCTGGAAGCATTGCTCATGTTGACTTGTCACAAGGCGGAGAGAATATTATTTTTGTATTTGCACTTTGGGGTACAAGCCAATTAATATTGGCATTCGTACAATTGCTGGTTAGTATCAGGTATAAATCGTTGCTTCCTTTTATGTACGTTTTATTATTCCTTGAATATTGTTTCAGGGCCTTGCTTGGCATGATGAAGCCCCTTGTTTTCGAAGCAGGAGCAGGAGCACCGCCTGGTGGATATCTGGATAATATCATGATTCCCCTTGCGTTGGTTATGTTCCTATTGAGCTTAATGACAAAAAAGCATTCTGTTATGCTTTAGCTATGAGCTGACAGGAAGAAACGGAATCTTTTGCCGGAGCTTTTAATGAATTAGACACCTTGCAGGGCTGCAGGGTGTTTTCTTTCATCCGTTGAAAGTAACCTTTAAAAAGATTATAATAAACATGACACACTGTTGGCGTGTTTTGCGTGATATACTTATCAGGATCGAAAGGAAACCATATGAAAATAGATAGATTGATTGGGATTTTGTCCATATTAATACAGAGGGAGACAGTAACAGCTCCCTATCTGGCAGAACAGTTCGAGGTTTCCAGAAGAACCATTAATCGTGACATCGAGGATTTATGCAAAGCAGGAATCCCCATTGTGACAAAGCAGGGAGTGAATGGCGGTATCTCCATCATGGATAACTATAAGTGGGAGCGCACGCTTCTTACCAATACAGAGATGCAGGATATTCTGGCTGGCCTTAGAAGTCTGGATAGTATTAATGGAACAAACCGGTATGCACAGTTAATGGACAAGCTGGTATCAGGAACGTCTGACTATATGGCAGGAAATCAGTCAATTCTGATTGATTTATCCTCATGGTATAAAGAATCACTTGCTCCTAAAATTGAATTAATCAGAGATGCAATTGATAACTGCAGAGTAATAAAATTCAGATATTATGCTCCACAAGGAGAAAGTGAGCGTTGCATTAAGCCCTATTATCTTATATTTCGCTGGTCAAGCTGGTATGTGTGGGGATGGTGCAATGCAAAAGAGGACTTTCGACTGTTTAAGCTGAACCGGTTAGATGATCTTCGCTTATCTGAAACTGTCTTTACAAAGCATTCCGTACCCTTGCCTGATTTATCAAATGAACACATATTTCCCGGTGGGATCCGTGTAAAAGCATTGTTTGATGCATGTTGTAAATGGCGTTTGGTTGAGGAATTTGGCCCTCAATGTTTTGAAG
>JAEWRS010000133.1 GCA_023398855.1 Bacillota bacterium | reverse complement strand
TCCACCGTTTCCGGGTACAGATCACTTCCTAATTCTCTTTGGATATCTTTAGGAAGATCCACAACCACCACACCTGGTTTTCCTGTTTTAGCAATAAAAAAGGCCTTTTTAATAATAGCTCCAAGTTCCTCTCTTTTTCGTACTGTCACTGCGTATTTACAAATACTCCTGGTAATGCCAATAATATCTACTTCCTGAAATGCATCATTTCCTATTAGATTTGTGGGCACCTGACCTGTAAAACAAACCATTGGAACGCTATCATAATTTGCAGTAGCAATTCCGGTAACAAGATTTGTGGCTCCCGGACCACTTGTTACAAGGCAGACCCCTGTTTTTCCCGTTGACCTTGCATACCCGTCAGCTGCATGGACCAATCCCTGTTCATGGCGCGGTAATATTACCTCTACATCCTCCACCCCATACAGGGCGTCAAATAAATCGATTGCCTGGCCGCCCGGATAGGCAAACAGAGTATCCACTTGTTCAGATTTTAATGCTTTTACAAATAACTCGGCGCCAGATATCAGCATAAAATAAACCTCCTTTGTATACGCATAAGCGTATCTTCAATTAACCGTGCCTGTTTTGTTATCATTGTGGAATTCCTTTGATAAACAATTCCACACTGTTTTTGATATAATTATGGTTGTCTGTTTTAGATAATTTGTCTTCAAAAGAAGCATTTAAAAATGTATATCCAAATGTGGCAGAAAATATGGTCATGGCCAGGGATTCAAAATCTAAGTGAGGAAGTTTTCCCATTTTTTCCATATTCCTAAAATAATCGTGTAATGAAGAGAGAAATGCCTGAGGTATTTTCATAATTCCCGGAGCTGCCTCTTCATAAATCTGAGGTGCCCGCAATCCTATGGACAGCTTTACAAAATCTGGTGTAATATGTTCCATGTAAGTTTTCATGAACATTTCTAAATCTGGCTGCAATTCCCATACCACATTTTTAAAAATCTCAGGCGTAATATCCCCCCTCCATTTCTCCTGTTCCAGCCCCATGAGTGCAATATCCTTTTTGCCTTTGAATTTTCTAAAAAGTGTACATTCGTTCACACCGGCCAGTTTGGCTATATCTTTGGTTGTTGTTGCTACAAATCCTTTGTCCCTGATAAGCTTCATCGTCGCATCAATAATTTTTTGACTGGTACCATCCATTTCTTTCCTCCGTGCAAGTACATGCTTTCATATGATTCTATATTGTGGCGTTCGCTTTGTCAAGATACTTTCCTGAACCCGGAATACGAAAGGCCTTAAGAGCTGGCAAATCTTATATTCATATACTTGCCTCATGTACTATATTGACTACGAGCCTGTGATCACACCATTTTACCACATAACCCAACAAAAAAAACAGTACACGGCATAATCAAAGCTGACCATGCCGTGTACTGTATCAATACTTCTTTATTGAAGGCGCACCTTAGGGTGCGGCCTTTTTTCCATCGAATTAATCTTATTTCCCGTAGTAAGCCTTTAAATACATCTCTTTAATCTCACTCATAAGAGGATATCTTGGATTTGCTCCTGTACACTGATCATCAAATGCATTTTCAACCATCTCATCCAGAGTATCCAGGAAGTGTTTCTCCTCTATGCCATATTCCTTGATACTTGCCTTGATTCCCACTGATTTCTTTAAATCTTCAATCTTAGCAATGAATTTCTTAAGCAGTTCTGCATCATTCTTACCTTCCACACCGCAAAAACGTGCACATTCAGCATACCTTGCAAGAGTATGAGGATACTCATACTGTGGGAAAGTTCCCATTTTAGTTGGAACTTCACAAGCATTAAAGTCCATAACAAGGGTGATCAAAAGGGCATTTGCCACACCGTGGGGAAGGTGATGATAAGCACCTAATTTATGCGCCATAGAATGGCATACACCTAAAAATGCGTTGTTAAATGCCATACCTGCCATGCAGGAAGCATCTGCCATCTTGCATCTTGCCTCTACGTTGGCTCCATCGTTGTATGCCACAGGCAAATAATCAAATACATTCTTCATTGCCTTAAGTGCAAGACCATCGGTATAATCGGAAGCCATTACAGAAGCATAAGCCTCTAATGCGTGAGTCATAACGTCAACACCGGAAGCGCTGGTAAGGCCTCTCGGCTGGCTCATCATGTTATCTGCATCAACAATTGCCATATTTGGCATTAATTCGTAATCTGCTAAAGGATACTTCACACCTGTCTCCTGGTCAGTAATAACGGCAAATGAAGTCACTTCAGAACCAGTACCGGAAGAAGTAGGGATTGCCACAAAATATGCCTTTTCACCCATTTTGGGGAATGTATAGACTCTCTTTCGGATATCCATAAAACGCATGGCCATATCCTGGAAATCTACTTCTGGATGCTCATACATCACCCACATGATTTTGGCTGCATCCATGGCTGAGCCACCACCTAAAGCGATAATAGTATCCGGCTGGAATGCCTTCATGGCTGCCGCACCTGCCTGGGCATTTGCCAGAGTCGGATCAGGCTGAACATCAGAGAACACCGTATAAACAATGCCCATTTCATCTAATTTATCTGTAATTGGTTTGGTATAACCGTTCATGTAAAGGAAGGAATCCGTTACTACGAATGCTCTTTTCTTACTATAAACATCCTTTAATTCGCTAAGTGCCACAGGCATACAACCCTTTTTAAAGTAAACCTTATCCGGATTTCTGAACCACAGCATGTTCTCTCTCCTCTCAGCAACGGTCTTAATATTCAGCAAATGTTTTACCCCAACGTTTTCAGAAACAGAGTTTCCGCCCCAGGAACCGCAGCCTAAGGTCAGGGATGGCTGAAGCTTAAAATTATAGATATCACCAATACCTCCGTGAGAGGATGGGGTATTTACTAAGATTCGACAGGTTTTCATTGCAGCTGCATGCTTTGCAAGCTTTTCCTTTTCATTTACATTAACATAGATAGAAGAGGTGTGGCCGTAACCGCCGTCAGCAACCAGCTGCTCTGCCTTTTCAATCGCCTCATCAAAGGTCTTTGCCTTATACATAGCCAGAACCGGAGACAGTTTTTCATGTGCAAACTCCTCCTCAATGTGAACGTTCTCAACCTCGCCAATCAGGATCTTTACATCCTCCGGAACCTGGACACCAGCAAGCTTTGCAATGGTATAAGCTTTCTGACCTACAATCTTGGCATTTAACGCACCATTGATGATGATGGTCTTACGAACCTTTTCCAGTTCTTCTCCCTTTAAGAAATAGCATCCTCTGGCAGCAAACTCTTTTTTAACCTCATCATAAATGGTTTCAAGAACTGTTACAGACTGCTCAGAAGCACAGATCATACCGTTATCAAAGGTTTTAGAATGAATGATAGAGCTGACAGCCATCTTAATATCAGCCGTATCATCAATGATAACAGGAGTATTACCTGCTCCAACACCAAGAGCTGGTTTACCGGAAGAATATGCTGCCTTCACCATTCCTGGACCACCTGTTGCCAAAATAATATCAGCACTTCTCATAACCTCATTGGTCAGTTCCAGGGAAGGAACGTCGATCCAACCAATGATACCTTCCGGTGCCCCTGCCTTAACAGCCGCATCAAGAACAACCTTTGCAGCAGCAATCGTTGAATTCTTTGCACGGGGATGCGGGGAAATCATTATGGCATTTCTGGTCTTTAAGCTAATAAGAGTTTTAAAAATAGCAGTTGAGGTCGGATTAGTTGTGGGGATTACCGCAGCAACCAGGCCGATTGGCTCTGCAATTTTCTTAATTCCATACGCTTTATCTTCTTCAATTAAACCGCAAGTTTTCGTATCCTTAAATGCATTATAAATATATTCTGCAGCATAGTTGTTTTTAATGACCTTGTCTTCTACAACACCCATACCGGTTTCTTCAACAGCCATTTTTGCCAGAGGAATTCTCAGTTTATTCGCTGCACTTGCAGCCTCATAAAAGATCTTATCTACCTGTTCCTGAGTGAAGGTAGCAAATACTTTCTGTGCCTCTCTCATGGCTTCCATTTTCGCGATCAGGGCATCTACACTGTCAATGATCCGGGGAACCATTACCTGTTCTTCTTTCTTTGACATAATAACTTTCCTCCTATTTTAAATAAGTTAAATAAGTATTTTAATATCGATATAATTTTAACAATCTGTTATGCTATCATTATATGTTTATGTTATTTTTTTGTCAATGTTGAATCTTACAAAATTATACACGCTTCTTGCTATTTTTTATTCAAATCTCATATTTTTAAAATAAATGCAAAGTCTGTTTAGGCCTTTCCTATTTTCAGGATATATATTATAATTTGATCACCTCCTTCAAACTATGCATGAATATAAAAAGTTAATTATTACGGGATTCGAAGTTTTTGCATGTTGAAATAGGGTGATTGAACGGATTTAAAAACTTGGCAATACGATTCATGTATGATATAGTATGCCTTAGAGCAATATCATTTTGTTCTGAACTGTGATTATGTCACCTTATAAACCACTTTAAAACCTGCTTAAAAGGATTGCTATTATATGTTAACTTAAGGGGATCTATGAATTATGAAAATTACCATTGGAATTGATTTAGGTGGAAGCACCACTAAAATTATAGGATTTCAGAACGATAAATTAAAAATTCCTACCTTTGTAAAAGCCGATAATCCCATTGCTTCTCTCTTTGGAGCTCTCGGAAAATTTATTTATGAAAACAATATTCAATTAAGTGAAATTGAAAAAATTATGATCACTGGAGTGGGCAGTGCGTATGTGGATCAGCCTTTGTATGGAATTCCTACTTATAAGGTTAATGAATTTACCTGCAATGGCCTGGGAGGTCAATACTTTACAGGGCTTAATGACTTGATCGTCGTAAGTATGGGGACTGGGACTTCTCTTGTCCAGGTAAACGGAGATAAAATTATTCATACCGGCGGCATCGGCATTGGAGGAGGAACCATCCTGGGACTTTCCAGCCTTCTTTTAAAGACCCAGGATATTATTCAGATCATGGAACTGGCAAGCCGGGGAAACATAAGCAACATTGACCTTCAGATTCAGGATATATCTAAAACTCCTCTACCCGGTCTTCCTCTTTCTGCCACAGCTTCTAATTTCGGTAAAGTACGCAGTCTTGTTTCTGACGAGGACATTGCAATCGGAATTATTAATATGGTACTGCAGGTTATTGGTAAATCAGCTATTTTGTCTTCCCTGAACAGCAATATCACCAATTTCGTCATGACGGGGAATCTTGCAAAATTTCCTCAGTGCAAGGACATTTTTCAATCCCTTGAATCAATGTTCCAGGTTCATTTTATTCTTCCTGATCAGGCAGAGTATGCTACTGCCATCGGAGCAGCCCTTATAGAAGATCATCATATGGAAATGAGACAGATTTTATATCCCCAGTAATGGACCTATTACTATTAGTTTTAATGATTTGCCGTAAGATTTTTAATCCTACGGCTTTTCTATTGCCTATACGGGCTCACAATCTTCATGTCTTTGAGCTGATTCTCACCTGTTTTAATTCATTTTCTCCTGACTAGCTGTATCCTAAAGCAATGACATAAAACAAATCCTCCAATAAAGTATATTTACAATTAATCAATAAGGGTTTAGCAACAGGCTAAACCACTGTGATTCTCGTAAACATCCTGATTGGAGGATTGCTAATTTGTACCTTTTTTATGAATGATATCCTAATGCCTGCTCCAGAGCATCTTTCTCTTCGCTTCCCAGCAAAACATCCGTTTCTCCTCTTTCCACTTCCTTGATGTAAACATAACAGCCTTCCCGGCTGTGAACAGAGTTTAATACAAAACCAGAATTTGTATAATCCAGGATTGCCATTGCAAAGCTTAAGTTTCCGCCCATTCCTTTAAACGCATTATATTTAATAAGTCCGAATTTCTGGAAAGCGCTTCTGTAATTTTTGTTTGTATTACGAAGGGAATCCTTATTGGCCCGATCTTCTGATTTTAATTCTGTAATATCCTCCATCTGTTCCATTATAATATCTTCCAGAGTTTCTGCATCTTTTCCCCTCATAAAATAATCGTATCTACGATACAGTTTTCTCATCTGAACCAGACATATGATTACCGCGATCAGCAATATGATAGTAAGTACAGCTAACCCAATAATTAAATAAGCAGGATCAACTGATAACTGATTCAATATACTGTTGTCCATTCTTTCGTCCTCGCTTCCATGATGTTATCTTATGGATTCTATCAACTCTACTATTCTTTCCAATTCTGCCTCAGAATAGTACTCTATTTCTACTCTTCCTTTATTTCTATCCTTTCTATTAATACTTACCTTTGTTCCCATGGCGGTTTTCATGCGATTTTCCAATTCCTTGAAAATAAGAGAAATTCCTTCATCTTCTTCTTTTTTCTCTTTTGGTTCCTTTTTCCGAGACATGGATT
Source organism: Bacillota bacterium (assembly GCA_023398855.1). Taxonomy (GTDB): domain Bacteria; phylum Bacillota; class Clostridia; order Lachnospirales; family Lachnospiraceae; genus Lacrimispora. Next base: position 187 of record JAEWRS010000133.1, on the reverse strand, counting down.
TAACCAGCTTTTCCACTTCACGGACACTTAAGTTTTCAGCTACAATTTTTCCCGCAATCATGAATTGTAATTCCTGATCTTCAACAGACAGAAGTGCTCTTGCATGTCCTCCTGAGATCTGACTCTCAATAAGCATATCCTGGACTCTTTTATCTAACTTTAATAATCGCATGCTATTGGTAATGGT
>JAEWRS010000071.1 GCA_023398855.1 Bacillota bacterium | reverse complement strand
GCTGTTTCATAGGTGTATCATAACACCATTGATTCAATACTTCTACAACCGTGAGTATCAATATGACTATTGATTTTTGTATTGTCGATACAAAACTAATGTTCTTTTCTTAAAAAAGTATAAAAGGCTTCCATGAAGAAACGGTCTGATGAAGACTCCAGGGGATTGATGTTAAACATATCTTTCAACTTATTATAACGGTACAAAAGTGTGTTTTTATGAACAAAGAGCTCCTTTGACGATGCCACCAGATTATAATTTGTCTTTATAAGAACCCCGGCAATTTCCATAAATGTCTTTTTAAATTCATCGCTCAGCTCTTTTTCATAAACATTGAACATCCATTGCAGTTCATTTACCGGCACAATAGACCGGACATAATTTCCCGTATGATCATAAAAAAAGGCCGCTGAACCGGTATTCACATTTTCCTCCAGCCATTTGCAGTGACGGTACGCGTTGTAATACTGGGTAAAATTTTCCTGAAAGGAACCGATGTAAAATCTGCAGTTTTTTTCCTGTTCCCTAAGCCATTTTAAAGCTGTACTTAAATACTCCGCCACAATGTATTTATAATCAGCAAATACATTCCGTACCTGCTCCGGCATGGTTTTAAAAACAAGAATATGGCTGCTGTCCAGGATAATGCTGATATCCTCCGGTCCGTGCCTTGGACTCTTTTTGATCATGTTAAGAAACGGCTCTGGCCTGATGTCATGAAGCCAGAACAGGATGGGGACCCTGATGATGCTTTCCGAATAATTAAGCTGCTTTGCAACATTCCGGAGTTCTCTGGGATCAGGATATTCCACATGGATCAGAAGATTTGTAAAATGCTCTTTCTGATTTCTCCTTTTTCTCAGTTCTTCCTGCTGCTTCTCGTATTTGAGCATGGCTTCTATGGCCATTTTGGTTATCAGAGCCACTGGTTTTATCTCTCCCGGATTACCGGTGATGCCAACCACCCCTTCTCTTTTTCCGTCAATGTTAATGACCATGTTGATTCCAGGTTTTACACCAGGATAATCTTCCTCCGTAGAGGTAACAACCATATCTTCGCTTCCGGTCACAATATAATAGGCCACCTCATGAAAAGATCCCACCCGCTTCGGATCCCTGCTGGCAATGATGACCCCCTGCTCATTCATGATATTGATATTGTACTCTGTATATTGCGTGACCTGTTCAATGAATTTTTTTGCCAGTTCCGTTTCTATCATCTCAGCCTCCCAAAGCGATACTTTACCTTTTGTATTTTCAGCATTTTAAAGAAACAGCTTAACACATTTTAGCCATTGCTTCAATAGAAGCAATGGTACTGATGGCTGCTTTTACGAAATAACTGTTTTACTTTTTTATTTATTTATGGTAAATTATCATGTAATATAGTGTTTTCAGACATTTTATTACTATGGTTAAAAAGGAGACTTTTATGCTGGAAGAAGATTATATTATGCGTGTGATCCATGAAATGGTAGCGACTTTGCTGAAGCTTGTTTTTCACATTGATTTAGGAAAACATGATGAAATGAATTTTAAGAATCAAGATATGGCAGCAGCATACGCAAGACTTTTAAATCTCATTGAGGAGGGAAAGATCAATGAAGCAGAAAACCAATTATTGGATGATCTGGACGCCCAGGATATAGAATATTTTAAAATGTCACTGTTGTTTTATGAACATTTAAACCAGAAAGATTCCAGATTCCTTGAAGGATGTGATTTTTCTAAAATTGAAATCGTTGATGGTTTAAAATATGTATCAACAATTTATGGCTACGATGCCATGGCAGAAGCACTTCTTGGAAGAGGCTCTGAATGAAAATTACAGCTGTATTAAAAAAGGAAGATGTCTTCATCAGAAGACATCTTCCTTTTTTAATTATTACAATCATGCTTCTGACATATGGGCATTTAACTTGCCGATCAGCGCCTCTACCGAAACGCCATGTACCATACAGGCCTCTTCCAAGGTTTCTCCAGCTGATGCAGGGCAGCCCAGGCAGTGCATTCCCATTTCAAAGAAAAAGGGAGCAGTCGTTTGGTCCATCTGCAAAATTTCACCAATTAAAGTATCCTTTGTCACGGAACGATTCATTTAGATTACCTCCTTTCTTTCCTTATTCTTGTGTGATGTGACAGCTCCTTCCGAAAATAATCCATTCCCTCCCTTTTGGAGAAATACGTGCTCCATTCTTGGAAGGAAAATTCCCAAAGACTCTTTTAACACATCTTCTATCGTTTCTACCGGTATAATGGTGAGCTGGTTCTTCACTTCCTCCGGCACTTCCTTTAAATCACTTACATTATCCTTTGGTATCAAAACCCTGGTTATTCCGGCTCTTTGGGCACCCAGAAGCTTTTCTTTTAAGCCGCCAATGGGAAGAACCGCTCCCCGCAAGGTAATTTCTCCTGTCATGGCAAGCCTGGAATCCACCTTGTTGCCTGTTACCAAAGAAGCCAGCGCTGTAAATAATGCAATACCTGCTGACGGACCGTCCTTTGGAACTGCTCCTGACGGAACATGGATATGAAGGTCCTTTTCCTTAAAATTAAAAGCATTGAGTGGTAATCTGGACTTTAACAGACTTAAGGAGATTTTAGCTGATTCCTTCATCACATCACCCAATTTTCCAGTCAATGTAACGGCTCCGCTTCCCGGCATATCCGTTGCTTCTATGAAAAGAATCTCTCCTCCCACCGGAGTCCAGGCCAGGCCTGTAACAACTCCAGGAGGGTTGTCTGGCTGTGCCTTGTCATGACGGGAAACCTGTCTTCCAAGGAATTCCTCCAGATCATCTGTCTTGATTTCAAAAGTCAATCCGGCTTTCTTTGAAACAATCTTTTCTGTTGCTATTCTGGCCAGGCCGGATAATTGCTTTTTCAGCCCCCGGACTCCAGCCTCCAGGGTATAATCGCTGATAATCTTTTGCAGTACCTCATCTTCCATCACCAGCTGCTCAGGGGTTAGCCCATGCTCTTTTAAGACTGCCGGGATCAGATGATTCTTTCCAATGTGGAATTTTTCGTCCATGGTATAGCTGGATATCTGTATAACTTCCATTCTGTCTAACAGCGGTCCTGGGATACTTTCTAAGGAATTAGCTGTTGCCACAAAAAAGACATCGGACAAATCGTAAGGAAGATCCAGATAATGATCGGTAAAGCTGTTATTCTGCTCTGGATCCAGAACCTCCAAAAGAGCGCTTGCAGGGTCCCCGCTGAAGCCGCCGGACATAATCTTATCCACCTCATCAAGTACCATAACAGGATTAGTCTTTCCCGCCTTCCTGATACTATGAATGATCCTTCCCGGCATGGCTCCCACATAGGTTCTTCTGTGGCCTCTGATCTCTGATTCATCCCGGATACCCCCCAGGCTTAAACGGATATATTTTCTGCCAAGGGCCTCTGCAATGCTTTTTCCAAGGCTTGTTTTGCCGGTTCCCGGCGGGCCCACAAGGAGCAGAATGGAACCTTTTTTATCCTTATTTAACTGCATGACTGCCAGATGCTGAATGATCCTGTCCTTTACCTTTTTAAGCCCGTAATGCTGTTCATCCAGAATCCGTCTTGCCTCTTCCAGATCAATGTCCTTTGCTTCTTCTTTTTTCCAGGGAAGCTGAACCAGAAGATCCAGATAATTGCGGATTACGTTATAATCCAGTTTGTTCGGCCCCTGGTCTTCCAGCTTATCCAGTTCTTCAAGAGCAGCCTCTTTTATCTCAGGCGGCATTCCTGCCTCTTCGATCCTGCTTAAATAATCTGTCTCCTTTTTCCCGGTCTCTTCTTTGCCTTCATTCAGCTCCTCCTGAATAGCCTTTAGCTGTTCCCTGAGCACTGATTCCCTGTAATACCGGTTGGCTTTTTCAGAGAACTTTTCGGAAATCTGCATTTGCAGTTCTATCATTTCCTTTTGCTTTAGCATATAGTCCAGAAAACGGAGGCTTCTGTCCTTTATTGACTGCATTTCTAACAATTCATATCTTTCCTCACCAGGTATCTGAAGGAATTGAGACAAATATACGATAATGGAATTTAAATCCGTAAACTCATTGACAATTTTCTGGTACTGTTCTCCTCCTGAAAACTTGGCGCTGATCTCCCTGGTAATATTCTTGATGTATCCAAGCATTTCTTCCCGGCTCTTTTCATTTAGATCCTCATGATCAGGACTGAGCTCATACTGGGCATATATAATGCCATGTTCTATTTGCAGCTCTTTTATATTAACCCGGTCTTTAAATTTGACGGAAAGCAGAATTCCCTTTTCCGACTGATCCAGCCCTGTGACCTCAAAAATAACGCCTGTCCTGTATAGATCCTCTTCCAATATGGGGGTTTTACCAAAATTCTGTTTCTGGGGCAAAGCTATTTTTACAGCTTCTTCGTCTTCTAAATACTTCATCTGTGCTTCCCCTAGAGAATCCAAACGAACCGTAGTCAGGACGTCCGGCAATAAAACTTTGTTGGATAGCGGGAAGACGATTCCTAAGTGATCATTATAATTATTTATCATAGTTTTATCCTTTCTGTGTGCAGTCCTTAAGTGAATGTTCATTTAATATAGTGTGTTTTTTTGCGAGATCCTTTTGTCAAATGGTTTCACAAAAAAATCCCGCTTATCAGCTTACCTGAGTATTGCATTCTGTATGATCTGGATCATCTCCTCGAGCAGATCCTCTTTTTGCGCTTCGTTCTTGCGATTATCAACGGCAATCGCTTTTACCGGCTGAAAAATAAATGCCAGAAGATTATCTTCCTTGTAATTCTTAATAAGGTTGCTCCTCTTCATATCCGACATCAGGCTGTAAATATTACAAATGCCCTTTTTCCCGGAACAATTATTGGCTAAGGAAGGGCAATTGGAAAATTGCTCCACAAAGCTGAAGATTTCCTGGTTCTCTAAAATATAGTTATAGTAGCTTCGGATGAGCACCTCAATCTGCTGCCGCCCCTCCATATCCCGCCTGACACTCTCTAATATATAATCATAGATTTCTTCCGAGTATTCTAAGTAAATGTCGTGCAGCATATCTTCTTTGTTCTCAAAATAAATATAAACCGTAGCCGGCGAAACCCCTGCCATCTTTGCGATTTTAGAGACAGAAGTGCCATGGAAGCCCTCCTGCAGGATCAGCTTGATTACTGCTGCTTTAATGCTTCTCACCTTTTCGTCGTCTTTTTTTCTCATGCCATCACCTCTATGCCTCTATAATAAATGATCATTCACTTATTGTCAACTGTTTTTTATCTGATCTGTTTTTCTTTTAAAATTCTTCTGGCTGAACTCATACATGAATTTATAGTAGCTTTTCCTTGGGATCTGTGAAAAAAAAACGAATGAGCATTTTCCCATGTAATCCTGGAATGCTGATAACTCTTCCCTTTTCTAAATCCTTTAACGAGAGGTTCATTGATAATGGTTCCGCTGCCTCGTTCCACCATTCCTGGCAATACGGTATGGATCAGTTGACAAGATCATATCCCAGTTCCCCGAATTTATAGGCATAAGCCGCTCCAATTCCTCTGGTTGCACCAGTTATCACCGCAGTCCTATTCTCCATCCTTATCGTCCTTCCTTTCCGTCCTGTTCATGTTCTTTGCTAAGATCTCCAGAAGACGGACAAGATCCCTGCGCTCTTTAGAGGTTTCATAG
>JAEWRS010000030.1 GCA_023398855.1 Bacillota bacterium | reverse complement strand
AAAGTCACTTTACTCGTCATCATAGCTCTGCAATCTAGCTCAGGGCTTGTTTTGAATGCAAAAATAATGTATATTAAAGCCACAAGTCATCGCCTGATACGTTATCAGAGCATCGTGGGTGAACTCTATACCATTAAATCCGAAGATAAATTTACGCAGTCGAAAGTTAATGTAAATTGATGCTTACTATCTGGATGTGTGATATACTGTGAATAAAATATAGAGTTGTCCCCGTTGGGACATTTGAATGTAAATTATAACCCGATGCGTAGAAGGAGTGAATTGGGGTAGTTATAAAAGGAAGACATATGGAGGTATTTATGGACAGAGATAATTTAAAGCTGGGCAAGAAACTTCAGCTATTTCGTACGACAAAAGGGCTCAGCATCAGGGAACTGTCTAAGCAAACGGGGATTACCTCATCAATGTTAAGCCAAATCGAACACGATCAGGTAAACCCGTCAATTAACTCGCTCAGCACGATTGCCCAGGCTCTTGAAGTTCCGATTTATCGCTTTTTTCAGGAAGATGAAGTGAGTGGGCCGGTTGTTGCTTCCGGTCAGAGGAAAACTATCGGGAGACCAGATGAAGGGGATGTTTTCTACGAGTTGCTTACGCCGGATACATTGGGAAGTATTGAATTCTGTATGATGATTATTCCTCCAGATGCCGATACTGAGAAAATCAGCCATTGTCACACCGGTGAAGAGGTGGCTTTTTTGCTGGAGGGCGACAGTGTGGATATAAAGATTGAAGAGAATTCATATACCCTGTACCAGCATGACAGCATTCGAATCAAACCCTTTTGTACCCATGCCTGGAAGAATAATACTGGTGAACCAGTAAAAATAATATTTGCAATAACGCCTCCTAGTTTTTGAATTCAATACTACTTAATTTTAAAAGCGTCCATTAGGGACGCTTTTGTAATATTTGCACAAAAACTAGAGGTTGTAATTGGTATAAAGATAAAAAATATCCTGGCGTTGGTGATTATATTGACATTAACACTAAATAATGTTAAATTATACTTAACAATTATTAAGTTAAACTAAATTACTTAATTGTTACTGAATTATTTATATCAGGCGCCGGGTATAAATGGTTAACGATCGCAGTTTTTTGGAGAGAAGGTATATGATGATGGATATTATAATAAAAAATGCAAAGATCATTGATGGAACTGGAAATCAGGCATACGAAGGCAATATTGGTATCAAAGATGGCAAAATAGTTACAGCAATTAAAACTGAGAGGGCAATGACTACAATTGATGTTGCTGGTCGTTATCTTTGCCCTGGCTTTATCGATGCACATTCTCATGGTGATTTGATTCTGGGAACTGAAAGTGCTCATTTATTTAAAACAACCCAAGGGGTTACAACGGAGGTAACAGGTCAATGCGGGCTATCTATTGCACCTGCGAATCCGGAATATTTGGATTTGGTACAAGGTCTCCTTTCTCTGGGGACTACCTCTTTTCCGAAAGATATGAAGAACTGGAATACCTTTGAACGCTATTTAGAATATGCTGATAAACAGCCTAAAACAGCCAATGTTATGATGTATGTGGGACATAGCTCGCTGCGCATTGCGGTAATGGGATTTGCCAACAGAGTGGCTACCGATGAAGAATTGGAAACTATGAAGTTGATTCTGCGGAATGCGATGGAACATGGAGCTGCCGGTTTTTCGTCTGGTCTCATCTATACACCTAGCTGTTATGCGGATAAGCGGGAAGTGGTTGAGTTGGCAAAGGTCATTAAACCATATAATGGGATATATGCTTCGCATATGAGAAATGAAAGCTATGATGTGGTTGAGTCAGTCAAAGAAACGATAGATATAGGAAGACAAGCTGGTGTAAAGGTAGATATTTCACACCATAAGACGTTAGGAAAGGCAAATTGGGGATTACAGAAGGAAACTCTGCGGCTAATTAATGAGGCGAGAATGGAAGGAATTGATGTTTTCTATGACCAATATCCATATACCTGTAATATGACCCATCTAAATGCCTGTATTCCACCCTGGTATTTTGATCAGGGATTTGATGTTATTACTGAGAATCTGAGGGATCCGGAGTTCAGAGCTCGGTTGAAGAAAGATATGGAAAATCCAGAGACGAAGTATGACAACTACTATTTAAATGCCGGGGGCTGGAGTGGTGTTCTGGTGTCAAGTGCACCATTTACACCGGTGGCAGAAGGAAAATTCATCAGCGAGTATGCAGAGATGACAGGAAAAGACCCCTGGGATACCTTCTTCGACTTAATGGCGGATAACCGATGTGAATGCGGTGGCGTTTATAGCAGTATGTGTGAAGAAGATGTCTGTGAGATTGCCATGGCACCCTACTGCATCGTCGGAAGCGATGGGCTGACACGCAGCTGGAAGGAAAAAGGGCATCCCAGAGCCAGTGGCACCTTTCCTCATGCAATTACCTATTTTGTGAAGGAAAAAGGTATTATTTCGCTGGAACACATGATTCGAAAGATGACAGGATTGACCGCAGATTATCTTTCAATTAAGAATAAAGGGTATATCCGTGACGGATATGATGCAGATCTTGTCATATTTGATTATGAACGCTTACAGGATACTGCAACTTATTCTAATCCCAATTCAGTGACTGAAGGAATTGATTATGTATTTACAAATGGCGAAATAGTCTGTAAGTATAAGAAACTCACTGGCATTCATTCAGGAAAAATGATACGTCATAATCAGTAGATGATGTTTATTATGGAGGGAATACATATGAATATATTATTAGCGTTTGTACTTACGATGGTAGTACTTTTAGTAGCTCTTATCAAATTCAAAGTCAGCCCTGGCCTGGCACTCTTTGGTTCAGCGATTTTGATGGCATTATTAGGTGGAGTTGCATTGCCGGATATGCTTACATATCTAACAAGCGGGTTCGGTAACATGATGACAAGTATCGGTCTGATTATAATATTTGGAGGAATCTTTGGGATGATGTTGGGCGATGCCGGCGGCATGGAAGAACTGGCAAAGGGACTTCTTCGCTTGGTTGGCAAGAAGAATGATTTGCTGGCTATCAATCTGGCAGGATTCATCGTTTCTATCCCTGTTTATTTTGGTTCCGCATATATTATGATGGCACCATTGGTTACATCGCTACAGAAACTAACAAAGAAAAAAACCACCAGTTATGTGGCAGCCCTATTCACTGGCTTGCTGCTTACGCATTGTATTGTTGCGCCTACTCCTGGACCTACTGCTGTGGCCGGCCAGCTTGGGGCAAATCTGGGATGGTTCATTCTTTATGGAATTGTTGTGGCATTACCGGCGAGCTTACTCTTTGGCTGGCAGTATGGTAATTTTCTGAACCTGAAAAATTCAAAAGCAGAAAAAGCTGAGGCCAAAAAAGAGGCAAGAGCAATTTTGGATGACGGTGATTTGCTGAAGGCAGATCCCACAAGACCTTCCGCGATGACAATTATGCTGCTGATCATGTTTCCAATTGTTTTAATAATCATCGGTTCTATTGTAAATGTGGTTGCTTCACCGGATTCTTTTATTTATGCGTTGTTTACGTTCGTCGGTAATAATAATGTTGCACTATTTATTGCAATCATTGTTACAGCTATTGTATTGCGGAAATATCTGGTCAAAAATACCGGAGTAACTATAATGCAGTATATTGATAAATCCTCAGATAAACTGGGAAATATACTGATGGTTATCGGGTGTGGAGGCTGTTTTGGCAATGTGCTGCAAAAGTGTGGTCTGGGCGATGCTTTGGTAGAATTCATGTCTGGTTGGAATATGCCGATACTGTTACTGGCATTCCTTCTGTCTATGATTATCCGTGCTGCAGTGGGTTCGGCAACAGTAGCAATGCTGACAGCAGTATCCATTATCGGTACGGCAGCAGTTTCTATGGGATATTCTCCAGTCGTAGTTGGTCTGGCGATTTGTGCAGGTACGGTAGGGCTTACACTTCCTACTGATGCAGCCTTCTGGTTGCCTGCAAGGAATAATAATCTGGAAACGAATGATGCCTTTGTTGCCACTACATACAGTACAACGGGAGCGAGCATTATTGCGTTCATCGTAGTTTTGATTTTAAACAAGTTTGCCGGAATATTACCTGGCATGTTTTAAGTGTTTATAAAAAATTATTAAAAGGGAATATATTATGATTATAGATAAAACAATGGAACAATGGTGTGCGGAATATCCGATAATCAAGGAATTACAATCACTGGAAGGTGTATTTTGGATAAATCCCAGAAAACTGCCCATGGAAGTTGCAAAAGAAGAGCTTAGCCTGACAATGGAAGATGTGTTGGATGCTTCGGAACGGCTGGAGCGATTCGCTTCCTACATAAAAGTTGCTTTTCCGGAGACGGAGTGTTTTGATGGAATCCTGGAATCACCGATAAAGAAAATCTCCGCCTTTAAGCAACATGTGGAGCAGGAAGTAAAACAGTTGATGCCAGGAGAGTGGTGGCTGAAATGTGACAGCCACCTGCCTATATCCGGATCTGTAAAGGCACGGGGAGGTATTTATGAAGTACTTCACTATGCAGAAGCGCTGGCAATAAAAGAAGGGAACCTCAAGATTACCGATGATTATGCAGTGTTGGCGGAGGAGCGGTTTGTAAAACTATTCTCTAAATACTCAATAGCAGTTGGTTCGACTGGAAATTTGGGCCTTTCCATCGGAATTATCAGTGCAAAATTGGGATTTCAGGTGACCGTCCATATGTCAGCGGAAGCGCGGGCCTGGAAAAAGGAAATGCTTCGTAGCAAGGGGGTGACTGTGGTTGAGTATGACCAGGACTACAGCAAGGCTGTTAAGGAAGGGCGAAGGCAGGCACAGAATGATCCTTATTGCTACTTTATAGATGACGAAAATTCGAAAACACTGTTTCTGGGATATTCAGTAGCTGCTTTGCGTCTGAAGCAGCAGTTGAAAGAAAATAATATTCTGGTTGATGAGAAACATCCATTATTTGTTTATTTACCCTGTGGTGTAGGCGGGGGGCCTGGTGGGATTACATTTGGACTAAAGCTGGTTTTTGGTGATGCAGTTCATTGTTTCTTTGCAGAACCAACACATTCGCCTTGTATGCTTTTGGGAATGGCCACTGGATACCACAGCCGGATATGTGTTCAGGATTTTGGCATCGACAACAGGACGATTGCCGATGGTTTGGCAGTAGGACGTGCCTCTGGATTTGTGGGGAAGTTTATGGAGCCGATTCTCAGTGGCTGCTTCACTGTGGATGATAAGCAGTTGTACCGTTTTCTGGCCGAACTGGCTGATGCGGAAGGGATTTATGTAGAGCCAAGTGCCTTGGCAGGTGTTATGGGGCCTGTTTTCCTAGCTGGAATGGAAGGAAAAGTATATCTTGAGAAAGCAGGATTGGTTGAGAACGTGTATGACAGTGTCCAATTGATTTGGACCACTGGCGGAAATATGGTGCCAAGAGAAGATATGCAAAGATATTATGAGGCGGGGAAAGCCTTGCTTTGAGATATAGTTAAAGAATAGTATATTTTAGAAAGCCTGTTGTCTAGTCGGTGTGTTACACCTGAACAACAGGCTTTTATTTACAGTCTTTGTTTTGGTTTTTATATTTGTTTATTCTATTTATCAATGAGGAAAGGTATATATACTAGTGAAAATTAGTAAATATATTGAAAAATGAGCCGTTCACAATTTTTTCTGATGCAACGGCTCTGGTACATTTCCTTCCCAAAATCGTCCAGAGTACCCTTGCAAGAGGACGAGGGTTTTATTGTTGGCTGCTTTATCTTTCCCAAATTTGACATCGAAAGATGAAAGATGTATGTTATAATTAATACAAAACAATTTATATTAATATGCAGCTTTTGAAGCTGTGGTTGCGCATACTATGATAGAGACTTAATCTTAAATAAATAAATTTTTAAGGAGGCGACCGTTCGAGCTGAGTATGGGATCATTTTATATAAATTATGAAAAATACCAGACGCTGTCTGGCAAATTGAGCTGGTCTCATTATTTGGATAGGTATTATTCTTTGTACAGATAAAGATGCGCTGATTGTTGAATATGCATTAGGTGGCATATCTAGTAATATTTACGCTTCTAAATATACATATTATATTCCTGATAAAGAACAGTTAATTGCTGAAGTAGAAAAGGTAATTAAAATGTGCCATGAAAAGGAATAATGAAACAGAAAAAGAACTTACTATTCATTGGATTTGTAACAGGGGCGGAGAAATAACATTTAAAATGGTATATCTGTTGGAAAAGTTAAAGCCGATAGACTTGGAATAATAGAGGGAGTTGAATGGGGAAAATATTAGGATCTTGGAGTGGAATGCGAAAATATCTTGAGCAGGAAATGCTTGCAGACAGTTTGCACGGACGGGTTCGGTATAACTGTACTACTTATGTTGGCATGGATGGGTGTCATATTTTCGAAGTTTACATTGATAACGAGCTGGTGAAGCAGTTCTCCTGGGAAACAGTGAATACTTATTTTATTAAAAAAGGATATAAAAAGAATACAAATCACTTTGGTATAGGAGAATACTGGGATGAGTTTTGGGCACTCATGGATTCTGTTCCAATGCAAGCAAGACCGGAATATACAGATAATGAATTCTGTAAGTCATTGGAGAATTATCGAAATCAAAGTATTCAGGACAGCATTCAATCTGCAAATCCATTGGAAAGAATGTTTGCTGTGTTAGATAGACGAGTTGGTAAAAGAAGCCTCGTAAAGCTGAAAGATACGATGGAAGAGCAAAGTGAATGGCTTCAACAGTTCTATGGGTTAAGATTAAATGCGGAGAATTATGAAGAATAAGAAGCAGACTGCACGGTGGCTGCTGAGGGTAATAATGAATATAACCAGTGTGTTGTTAGGGCTGGCGTGGCATCCAACTGCTTAGCGATTAGTTTTCAATATTATTCAGGCAACTGTTATTGAAATATGGGGTCAGCCAAGGCCCCACTAGCCTCAAACGGCATAAGTATATGCAAGTTGATAAATTCAAGGCTCCAACGGATATCTTTCTTCTATAAGTATTAGTAAATTGAATGTCTATGCCTAGGGCAAAATGCGTTTTTCAGGAATCTATATTACAGCATCA
>JAEWRS010000562.1 GCA_023398855.1 Bacillota bacterium | reverse complement strand
ATGTCAGGACTCCAGTACACATAGCTTGTGTTTTTATCCATATATAGCATGGAATTGCTCATCCCCATAGCAAGTTCATAGCTTTCTGTATAATTACTGGACCTTAACCGGGAAATCATAAGGTATTTGATGCTCTCCTGCTGTCTTGTATTCTGTCTCCTTATCTGCTCTTCTATCAGCAAACCTAACTTGGAACCAAATGCAGGTATCATTTTCTTATAATGAGCGGCAGCATATGCTTTTCTGTCAAGCAGCCTCTGTTCCCGGTATTCCTGTATATACATCTCTAATTCCTCTTGGCGATTCATTCCGCTCCCCTCCTGTACGTATTCTTTATCCCTGATAAATTCCAATCTCATCCGATGAATCTACCGTAATCGTTTTTGCCTGCAGCTTTATTTTTCCTTCCGCACTGATTTCCAAATCTCCGGTAGTATCGGCTGATATCCGCACATCGCCGACCAATAGCGTATGATTTTTACTTTTTGACAGCACTGCTGAACTTTCAAGCAGTTGAACCGTTTGTTCTCCCAAAACATCGAACACTTTATCCCCAGGATCTGCTTTCTGGTAGGCGCTTCTATGGGCTTTGTGTAAACAGTGATTCACCATTCCTCCCTGTTCGTCTTCGCTGCCAAAATACAACAATACTGGTGCTCCCTGTTCCGGCATTGCATACAGTGCATTTCCGGTTTCCGGAATCCAATCATAAAAATATTCTCCAGCCGCCTTGCCATGATCAATATCAAGTGCTATGCTGACCGTCTCTCCCTTTACCGTCTGAACCGCCCCCGATAAACTCATACCTGTAAATTTCTGCTGATACATAACCGGTTCCACTATGGTCTGTGCATTCTCCAACAGATAATAATATTGCACCTGACCCTGCTGGTATACCGCTCTTTTCTCACAGACTGTCATTTCCTGTTCCATGAATACCGTACGGTCTCCCAGCTTATAACTTATTGCATCCCTTACCCAGTATCTGACTCTTGTTACGTCTACTTCTGCGGTGTACCATGCTTCTGAAAAAGAGGCTATTTTTTCACCTTTTCTCATGCCAACCCAAAAACCCAGACTACCGGTTTCTACATCCGGTACAACAGGAACTCTTAAATGACTCGCAAGGCGTCTGCAAAATTCCCAATCTGTCTCTTCATATTGAATGACTGGTTTTTCTATCTTTTGGGTTTTATCTACAGTACAGATCATTTGTCCGTCCCCGGCCTCAGCTACCTGTTTTATAATTTCATAAAATGTCAATTCAGCATCCTGAAATGACTGACTGCTTTTTACCCGATCCAGCAAAATAGTCTCTGATTTCCCCTCAATGCAGACTTTTTCTGTTCCTGCCAGTAACGTTCTTATGACATTCGTTAAACGGCCCCAAAATAAAATCTGTTTTCCAGAAGATTCCTCTAACCATACTTTAATCTGGCTTTCATATAAATGAACAATATGATATGCCGCGCCCGCCTGCAAATAGCCTTCCAGCTTGAAAGATGCATGTTCATTTCGTTTCCATGATATTTCAAAAAAATCACAATTCAGTATTGGAATATCAATATCTACCCGCAAATTACCAGCCATTTTTATTATCATACCAACAGCCTCCCTTTTCCGCTTTACAGCTTAATTCTGGCCCCCTGCATGTCTAAATCTCCGCCCAGATTCATTTCTGTGTCCCCTTGCTTTAACCGGATCTTTTGGGAAGCATTCAATTCAATGGAGCTGTCAGAGCTGGTGATATTCATGCTTTTCTTTGCCTGAATCGAAACCGATCCTTCGCTTCTGATCTGAATGCCGTCATCCTTTAGCTTAATATAGGTTCCATTATTATTTGTTATCAGAACATATTCCGGAGTCAGTTGTATCTCTTTTCCCTCTTTATTTCGCCAGAATTTAATATCCGGATCCTGTCTCAATTTTGCACTTCCTTCATGGTAAGCACTTGCCACATAGGCCCCCTCTTCTTCTCTTGTTGGAAAATACAGTCTTACCCTGTCTCCTGGCTCAGGCATACAATACCATCCCGTTCCATCTGCCGACGAATAGACAGTGGCAAAAGGAAACCAATAAGATCCTGTTGCCTGGACATTATCATCTTTATCAATTGTTATCTGCACCATTTCATGTTTAACCCTGGTAACGACGGCAATTAAAGATATGCCGGAAAGTGCCTGGTTGTATTGATAAGGCATACACAGCCCCATCTTTGTTTTCATATGATATGTATGGGTTAGTTCATTTCCCTTCAATAAAGTCTCTATTTTGAATATGTATAAATCTTTTCCGTCGATTACTTTATGTTGGCCTAATTCATAGATTTCCCGATCCTTCCACAAATAGCATACAGTATCCTCTTTTGAAAGGTTTAAGCCTTGTCCTTTTTTAGTGGCATATTCCTGCATGTCACTTGTGATAAAATATTCACAGGTATTTTCACTGATGCGATCGTTCCTGATTGGAACCCCAAAATAGTATTTTACCCCTTTTGTTTTGCATTCCGGAACAACCACAGTTTGAATCCGGCTGGCCAGACGTTTAATAAACTGCCAGTCAGTTTCTCCATATTGCATAATAAACTCATCAATCGTTTTCTTTTTTCCTTCTGTCATAATCTTGCCACTATCTTGATAGGTTTTGTTGCAGGTCTCTAAGAGTGTATCATAGGTCAAGCCAACCTCTTGAAAGCTTCTGGTTCTTCTCTCCGAATCCATCAGTGAGCTTCCTGATTTCAAGATAACTTCAATGATACAGGTTTCATTTTCCACTTCCAGCCGCATATGCTCAAGTACTCCATAGAATAACGAATATTCTTCTGTACCGGATGCTGCAGCCGCCTAAATCCAAGTTTGCCGCTTTCCAAGTGCCATACACTCCTGCTTC
>JAEWRS010000550.1 GCA_023398855.1 Bacillota bacterium | reverse complement strand
GGTAGTAAACCGTTTTCCGCATTTCTCACACTGTCTGCGGCGTCTGATGGAACTGTTGTCGTCTGCCGGTCTGGAATCAATGACCTTTGTATCTGCTTCATTGCAAAATGGGCATTTCACGTTTTGGTCCTCCTGTCTTACGGACTTTGTTTTTATTGGCATTATTTACTTGAAGTCACCAAATACCAATCAAACTTTCTTTAGTATATATACTATAGCGTACAATTCTCAGATCCGCAAGCCCATCCTCCTTATATCCCGCATTTTTCCGTTGCTTTATCCAAATCCACATTTACAAGTATGATATCCGGACCAACCTGCCTGATATCACAGAAGGGGATAACATATTCTCTTTCCCTGACCAGAAAGCCGCAAAAGCAACCTGGACCAGGTACGATAATAGCTATAAGGCAGCCTGTTTCCATGTCAAAATCCACATCACCAACAAAGCCCAGACGTCTGCAGTCACAGATATTAATTACTTCTTTTTGTTTCAGATCACAAATGCGCATAGAGACACCTCCTTAGTGTATTCTATGCGCACACATTCCGTATGACACGGTTCTACCACTGATTTTCCCACGTAGTCTGAGAAAATTCCTCTTCCCTGTTTCTATCAAAGCTATGGGAATTCTTCTCTCTTAGATCCAAATAAAACTCTGTCAGAACTGAATAGATATATGGAAATATCCAGAGAAAACCGATTCCAAGAGAGCAGTATCCCAGAATAATCATACCAAAGAAGCTTATATGAATATAAAAAAGCCTGCCTTTATTCCCCTTCATCATATGGACACTTTCTTTCAGGCATTTCCATAGGCCCTGATCCGCTGACTCAATGAGAATATACATGGACTGGGATAAGTACAGCATAGTAAAGATGCTTCCAATGATCCAAAACAGATATGTTAAAACCAGCAAGACAACCATAACGGGAATGAACTCAGTAATCCGCGCAACAGCAAGCACCACAAAATACGGGATTGACCAAATAAATCCGATGAAAGTATTAAGTAAATAAAGTCCGATAAACTTATGCGGTTTATTCTGAAAAGCAAACAACAAATCAGAAAGACCGGCCCCATGTCCTGTACTTAAATTCAGGTAGATCTTAAGTACCCCCGGTATTATGAGGCTATATACGGAAAAGATCATCAGGAAGAATAAATAAAGGATGGCCCTCAATAACATATTCCCCGCAAATGTGCCGTACCCACCGAAAGAAAACGGTTCTTTCATCAACCCCAAGGAAAACAATGACAATATATACACTGTGGTAATGACAATAAGGACTGCCCCTGAAAGAAATTGGGCACCAGTGCACAGACCATATCTTCCTTTTAAGCTCTGCCTTGCACGCTTTTTAAGTTCTGATGATGAAGTACTCACGAAAACACACCCCCTAACTCCAAATGATTCATAGCCAGAATACCGATCAATACAATTATAATCAATATTACCAGCACAATGGCAATCAATGAAGTAACAAGGCCTGCAAATGCATAGCCTTCTAACTTGTCTTCCGTTCTGGAAAGCAGAGCGAACAGGATTCCAAGGCTTCCAAAAATCAAGCCTCCGTAACAGCAGCAGGAGGTTACAATTCCCAGGATTCCCATGACCAGAGATGCAAGGGCCATATTGCTCTGTGCCGCTTTCTCAGGCTGTTTATAAACAGACACCTGATTTTCCTCCTGCCTGTCCTGACAGGAATGTTCCAGATTATCCTGATCCAATTTTATCATCTCCCTTTTTTCATAATATGGCAATTATACAATACTTTCCATTTAGTGTAAAACAAATCTTTTACCTGTTATAACCCAGAAAAAGAAAAAACTGTTATGGAAACTGCTCAAACGTCTCCACAACAGCTTTTTGTCATTACATAAAAAATCTCTTATCTTAGAAAGAAGGAACTACCGCACCTTCATAGGTGTCTTCAATAAACTTTTTAATGGTATCGCTTGTCAAAGCCTCCACAAGAGCTTTTGTCTTCTCGCTGCTTTCCTCTCCGGCACGTACGGCTACAATGTTGCTGTATAGAGTCGCTGCGATTGACTTGGCATCCTCTACGGCCAAGGCATCGGATACCTTTAGACCGGCTTCAATCGCATAGTTTCCATTAATAACAGCCACATCCACGTCTACTAAGGAACGGGGAATCTGAGCAGCTTCTACTTCAACGATCTTAAAGTTCTTGTCATTTTTAACAATGTCATTTTTGGTGGCGTTCAGCTCAACGCCTTCCTTTAAGCCGATCAGCCCGTTGTCTGCCAGTAAAAGAAGAGCTCTTGCCTCGTTGGAAACGTCATTTGGCACTGCGATCTGAGCTCCGTCAGAAAGCTTGTCAAGAGAATCAGTTTTTCCCGCGTAAATGCCGAAAGGCTCATAGTGAATAGCAGCCGCACTTACAAGATTGGTTCCCTTTTCTTCGTTAAACTGATCCAGATAAGGTTTGTGCTGGAAATAATTTGCATCCAAATCTCCGGATTCAAGGGCCAGGTTGGGCTGTACATAATCTGTATATTCTTTTACTACCAGCTCAAATCCCTTTTCCTTTAAGATATCCTTTGCAGCATTTAATATCTCTGCATGAGGAGCCGGAGTTGCTCCTACAACAATTTTTTCCAGACTACCGGAAGCTTCTTTGCTCTCTGCTGCCTTTGTTTCTGTTGCTGTTGTTGCCTGTGTTGTCTCTGCAGCGGTCGTTGCCGGTGCTCCGCCTCCTGAGCATGCGGTCAGCGCTCCTGCTGCAACCAGTGCTGCAGTAAGTACATAAAGTGTTTTTTTCATAATTTTTCCTCCTGAAATTTTTTATGGTAACGCCTTCGGCTGTTACTACTTAATTCTCTTATCGCTCACTCTGGATAGTTTCATTCCTGCCTCCTGAATGATCTGGACAATGATAACAAGAATTGCCACGGTTATAAACATCATATCCGTCTGATAGCGGTAATATCCGTACTTAATTGCAATATCTCCAAGTCCGCCTCCTCCTACAAAGCCTGCCATAGCGGAATAGGCCAATATGGTAGTGACAGAAAGAGCCGCTCCTACCAAAAGAGATGGCTTGGCTTCCGGAAGAAGAACCTTCCATATGATCTGCATGGTGGAAGAACCCATGGATTTTGCCGCCTCGATCACACCTGGATCCACTTCCTTAAAGGAAGCCTCCACAACTCTGGCTACATAGGGCGCGGAAGCTATGACCAACGGCGGGATCACTGCCTTTGCCCCCAGGATAGTACCCACAACAGCTCTGGTTATGGGGATCACCATAATCAGCAAAATAATAAACGGCACAGACCGGAGCAGGTTTATGATCAGCCCTAAAATCCTCTGAAACAAAGGGATTGGATAGATTCCGTCTTTGTCTGTTACCACCAGAATAATACCTAAGGGAATTCCAATCAGGTACGAAAAAAAAGAGGAAGTAAATGTCATGAACAAGCTTTCCCATATGCCTGTTATAAGCATCTGTAAAACGGTTGAATCAAAGATCATAATCCTTCACCTCCTCGTAAGTGATTCCTGCTGTCTTCAGATAATTAAGAATCCTGTTCTGGTCCACTTCCTCCTCAGGAAGCTGGATGACCATCTGTCCCATGGCTGTTCCGTTAATATCCCTTGTTTCGGCATGCATAATATTCACCGGGACCTTACAGGCTAATATCATATTGGCAAGGACGGGTTCAAAGGATGATCTGCCGTCAAAGGAAATCCGGACTCTTCTGGAGCCGCCGAACCGGCTGACCACTTCCGCTGCATCCCCTAATATGAGCTGTCTGCCGATTTTGGACTTTGGCTCGGCGAATATTTCAGTTACGTTTCCCACTTCTGCAATGTGGCTCTGGTCAATGATCGCTACCCGGTCACAGATGGCTTCGATCACTGTCATCTCATGGGTGATGACCACCACTGTAACTCCCATGGACCGGTTTATATCCTTTAAAAGTCCCAGTATGGACTTTGTGGTATTGGGATCCAAAGCACTAGTGGCTTCATCGCAAAGAAGAACCTTAGGATTGGTCGCAAGAGCCCTTGCTATAGCAACCCTTTGCTTCTGCCCGCCTGACAACTGGGCCGGATAAGCCTTTGCCCTCTCTTTCAGTCCAACGATTTCCAAAAGCTCCATAGCCCTTTTGATTCCATCCTTTTTGGGAACCCCTGCAATTTCCAGAGGAAAACACACATTCTGTAAAACATTACGCTGGGCCAGCAGGTTGAACTGCTGAAAAATCATACCCATGGACTGTCTGGCCAGCCTCTGCTCCCTGGGCCGCATGGAGGTCAGACTTTTGTTTTCGAAAAGCACATCTCCCGATGTAGGGATTTCCAGATAATTGATACAGCGCACCAAGGTGCTCTTTCCGGCACCGCTCAAACCGATAATTCCAAATATTTCTCCCTGTTCAATGGACAGGTTAATATCATCCAGGGCTTTGATCGGGCCGTTTGCGGTTCGGAACTCTTTTCCCAGTCCCACCAGCTGGATAATAGGTTCTGCTGACTGCATATGTCTATTCCCTTTTCCTTTCATTTCTTTCAGGTACAAAAAGGCCGCAAGCCCTGCACAGACTTGCGACCTAAAAATTTCCGCGTTTTACTGCTCTCAGCGAATTCCAATCACAATCCATACAAATGAAACGATTATCGTATTTTTATGTACTCTGATACACGGCACATCATCTTACACATGCCGTCCATCGGATCCATATTCATCTGCATGGCTTTCAACTGGTTCATGGCAGTTACCCCTTCCACTGATTCCTATAGGCAAACTAGGAATTCCTTTATGAGCCGTATTTTACGCTTTCATTCTGCTTTTGTCAATACTTATTTTTAAATCAGAGTTAAAAACCCGAAATATTATGAACACAGATCCACGATCACCTGGGCAAATATCTTAGCACTTACCACAAGTTCATCAATGACCGCGTACTCGTCGGCTCCATGCATGCGGTTATCTGTTCCCGGCATGGAAGCGCCGAAGGCAACGCCGTTCTTTAATTCATGGACATAAGTACCACCGCCCATGGACACGCACTCTCCCTTTAAG
>JAEWRS010000508.1 GCA_023398855.1 Bacillota bacterium | reverse complement strand
AACGCTATGCGGCTTTTCTTCGCAATAAATGGTCCAGGCACTGCCATCCCTGCGGCCAGCACGCAGTCCTTTCCATACTGTTGGATCATCAGACGCATCCGATCTGCAATCTGCTTCAGGATTTCCTCTGCACCGGGCTGCTTTTCCGGCTCAAAATCCACTCGTTCTTTCACAATCTGGCTCCCGGTCAAATCAAATAGTCCCACGCTGTAATGCTTTCTCGCAAGCCGCACACCAATGACGCGGAAGCCCTCAGGATTGATGGACACTCCAATGGAACGCCGCCCTTTGCTGCCATTTAGGAAACCAACCTCCTTTACGATTCCCCTGTTTAAGAAATCCTTCATGATGTTGGTCACTGTCGCCTGTTTAAGCCCTGTCAGTGATGCTAAATGTGCTCTGGAACATACGCCTTCTCTTCTTAAGCTTTTCAAAAGGAGAGACCGATTCATCTCCTGTGTCACATCCTGGTTAATTCCCCGGTTTTGATTCATTCCGTCATCCTCGCCGCTCTATAATATGCATCAGATATAGTTTCTGTCAGCTTTTCTTATTATATCATGTTTTTTTAACATACGTCAAACATGACGTTCTTCCTTTCTCATTCTCCGGCATGAAAGAATCATTTACTCCTCTTATAAATAATGAATACAGTCCTTGTATTCTTCAAAAATTCTCTTGTTGATCTCATCTCCTCCATCTGCATTTGCACTGTGAAGGACCGGTGGCCTGATTCCTCTTTCAGCCAGAATTTCAGCAGTTCGGACGGAAATGCCGTTGACAATGGAAGCTCCTATTACCGTGGAGGTTGCTCCTGCCTTTTCCTGTATTCCATTAATGGAAACACAGCCGTCTCCAAACTCTCCGCCATTGTCTATGGATATGTCACACAGCTCAAAAAGCCGCTTTCCGCTGCTGTGACGGGATGCACTCTTTGCAGAATATGCTTTATTGGTAATACCGATCACCGTCATATTCATGGCTTTGGCTTCCAGGGCCATTTCCACAGTATTCATTTGATAATGTCTGAAAGGACTGGTTGGTGTGTTTTTGCAGTAAATCAGAAACAAGATGATGGATCCAGATCATACTTCCAGTTAACAGATACTGATCTTTTTCGTTGCTTTCTATGGAATAACCTTTGTTTAGAACAATGACAAATTTAAAAAATTCTTCACAGGGCAGTTTGATCTTTAAGATTTTCTCACAGGAAATAGACTTACTCACAGCCAGATAGTCTGTAATTTCATCGATTGTGTAGTGTAGATCAGCCAGATACCGAAAGAAGATGGTTTCACTACGGTCTTCCTTTGAAAGGTAATACAGTTCTTTTGTGATGTGATCCAGTGTAAACTTCATGGAAAGAGGGGTGTTTTTTAAATAACATCTTTTATTATCAAGTACAAAACAGGCCTGTTGAGAGTTTTCCTTCAGAAAACTATTGATTAAGTCTACAGCATATTTAAAAGAGCGTTCCGTATATCCAAATCTCTCCATTAACTCTCTGTAAATAAACCCATCCTTCGATGAATTTACCAGATAAAGAAGTTCAATTTCCCGCCTTCCGATTTGAAACATAGCTAAGCTCCATTCTTTTAATATCCACTAGTTGATTTTATAATATAGGATAGCAATTTTAATGTAAAGGTTATCCTGGGGCTGTGATTTTTACAACAAATACCCCAAATAAACATCTTATGTTCAATATTTTAGGGGTATTTTAATTCATGTAATGCAAAAGACTTGAAAAAAACACCGTTTTTCATGAAATAACCATGATAAGCGGTGTTTTGCCGAAGCTTTAAAAGTCCTCTTTTGTCTGTCTTTTATTCCAGCTCTTACTCTCATGCTTTACTCAAAAGTTTACCGGAAGTCCCTGGTTCCGTCATGGAGTAAGGATCTAATATCTGTTCCAAATCCTCTTTGGAAAACAATTTTTCTTTTAAAATTAAATCTTTTACATATACCCCTGTATGTATGGCTTCTTTTGCATATGCTGACGCTTTATTGTATCCCACATATGGGCAAATGGCTGTAATGATGCCCACACTGTTTTCAACCATGCTTCGGCAATGTTCCTCGTTGGCTGTTATTCCAGTGATACAGTTATCAATCAAGGTACGTACTGCATAAGTCAATGTTTCGATTGACTGGAACAGATTATAAAATATAATCGGTTCAAAAGCGTTCAATTCTAATTGCCCTGCTTCTGTTGCCATGGTGATAGTCATATCATTTCCAATAATATTAAAGGCTACCTGGTTGACAACCTCGGGAATTACAGGATTCACTTTTCCCGGCATAATCGAAGATCCCTGCTGCTTTGGCGGAAGATTAATCTCTCCTAATCCTGTTCTTGGGCCGGAAGACATTAACCGAAGATCATTTGCCATTTTAGAAAGATTGACCGCACAGGTCCTTACTGTACCTGACACAAATGTGTAGCCGTCTAAGTTTTGTGTGGCATCGATTAAATCAAATGCCTGTATAAGATCCAGACCAGAAACTAATGCCATGTTTTTCACGACTCTTTGCATATATTTTACATCAGCATTGAGGCCCGTACCAATGGCGGTGCCACCCATATTGAGGGCGCTCATTTCCTTTTTTGCATTTTCAAAACGGGCAATATCCCTTCTGATTGCCGTACTGTAAGCCCGAAACTCCTGCCCCAAACGAATGGGAACCGCATCCTGCAGCTGTGTCCGTCCCATCTTGATGACATGATCAAACTCCTCCGCTTTTTGGGATAACACATGATAGAGCCGTTCAAGCTCCACAGTGGCTTTATTCAGAAGCTTTAAGGCCGTCATTCGTCCGCAGGAAGGGAATACATCATTTGTAGACTGCCCATGATTCACGTGGTCATTGGGATTCACCAGAGTATAATCGCCTTTCTTACCACCCATCAGTTCTATAGCGCGGTTGGCGATTACTTCGTTGGCATTCATGTTAAGTGATGTTCCTGCGCCCCCCTGAATAGGATCTACGATAAACTGGTCATAAAATTTCCCTGAAAGGATTTCATCGCAGGCACGCACAATGGCGTCCGCACATTTTTTATCCAGCTGCCCCACCTCGAAATTTGTGATAGCAGCAGCTTTTTTTATCTGCACAATACTGTTAATAAGTTCTGGATGCATATTTAAACCGGTAATATAAAAGTTCTCTGCTGCCCGGAGTGTCTGGATTCCGTAATACGCATAAAAAGGAACCTCCTTGGTGCCAATGGAATCACATTCCTGCCTTGTCTCAACTACCGTTTCCTTATCCATGATCAATTACCTCTTTCATTCTATTTTAGCTTTTGGCTTTCTCTAGACCTTATTATATAGTCGCTGTTTTCCAAAAACAAATATAAATATGAATATGATAAACATAAATAAAAATAAATAACCCATGTTACTACTTGCTTATTAGTAAATCACGCAGTATATTAAACACATATAAATATATTTACTGATAATATAAGTTTTTATTTATGGGTTATAGGAGGCAGGTATGTTTTCCAACAAAGAGTATGTTTACGAAGTTTATAAAGCAAAAAGTTTCTCCAAGGCAGCAGAAAAATTATTTATCACCCAGCCCTCATTAAGCCTGACAATAAAAAAAGTTGAAACCAAAATTGGCTCTCAATTATTTGACCGGAGTACAACGCCCATACGATTAACTGATTGTGGTGAGGAATATATAAGATGTGTCGAGAAAATTATGGATATAGAAAATGGCTTTGAAACTTATTTAAGTGATTTATGTGACTTAAAATCAGGTACCCTGGCAATTGGAGCCAGTAATTTCTTTGCTTCTTATATTCTTCCTCCGATCATTACAAAATTCAAGTCAGAATACCCCCGGGTAGCTGTTAATTTGATTGAAGCCAACACCGTACACCTGGAAAAATATCTTCATGCCGGTGAATTAGATTTAATTATAGATAATTATCCGTTTAATGAGGCCATCTACCAAAAGCACCTTTTTTATCAGGAACAAATGATACTTGCGGTTCCAGTGAAATTCCATAACAACAAGAATGCAAAAAAATACTGCCTGACTACAGATGATATTGTAAATAACAGGCACTTGCTTTCTTCAGTACCCGCGGTTCCGCTGGACCTATTTGAGGATGCTCCGTTCATACTGCTGCGATTTGGTAATGATACGCGTACCAGAGCCGACAGGATATTTGAAGAGCACAGGATTAAACCCAATATTGTACTGGAATTGGATCAATTAGCAACTGCTTACCACACTGCCTGCAATGGTATGGGAATAACATTGATCAGTGATACACTGGTAAAAGAAACTTTACCAGACCCCCGTATGATTTATTACAAAATCGACAGCATACATTCGGTGAGAAATATTTACTTTTATCATAAAACCAGCAAATATGTTACGCGGGCAATGAAAAAGTTCTTATTATCCGCACAAAGATAAGTCTTCTGTCCCAGGGTTCCATATGATGAAGGACGGTCCGGCAGAACCGCCTTCATCATCAGATCAATGATTCTTTTTCTGCTTGTGCCATATCCTGGTCTGCCCCAGGTCCTGACAATTATACACGGAAATTATGGATAAGTGCTTCAGAACGGTCAGGACTGATCATCTCATCTTCACTCTTTTTAAAAACTGAGGACTGAATCACATACATCTGTCTTTCATATATAAGCTTGACTATCTCATTATCAATTCTGTCAACATTTTCTTTGACTTCAGCCATACTATAGCATTTCATGGTAACTGGGATTCTGATTTTTTCTGAGTCTTGTACTTTCCCATAATCTCCAGATTCACCGGAACTATAAATTATATCATCAATTGCCTTTGAAATAAATTCTTTATTGGTTAATCCAAAGGAATTTGTGGCAGACCTGATTGCTCTCTCTACCAGGCTGCTCTTTGTATTATGGCTTTGAGCAATCTGTTCATATATTTTCATGATTCCGATTGCATGATTACACTCAACTCCTAGCCGGATTGCTTCAACCAGATATCTGTAGCCAGTGTAGGTATGTTTGACTCCCAGGTTGTCTAAATAATGGTTTATTGCCGTAGTAGTTATATCCATCCACTCCACTTCTTCTTGAAATTTGAGATTCTGTGTTCCAGAAATCCCATACTGAATTTTCTTCCAGTTATGATTCATATTAATGCATAAAGCTTTATAATATAAGCGTCATGTTCTGAAAAACACTTTTGGGGTATCAAATTAAGAATAAAATACCTGGTATGCATACAGTTCTCTAATTTCAGGGAATGGAATCAGGGGCATTGTTAAAAAATCCTCCATGCCACTATAAAATTATCTCTCCACCATTTTGTTCTTTGCCGGTATACAACCTTGCCGTTACCTGATGAGGCATCAATCACCTTACCATTTTCAGCTGCTATTCCCATATGCCCCTTTTCAACCACAATATCACCAGGCCGAATGTCGTCATAATCCGTAATCTTTTTATACTTTCCGATTGATCTCCAGCCACTGGATGTTAAGTAACTCTGTCTTACCCCAATCTGATTTAAGCTCCAGTAAACAAAACCAGAGCAATCAAAAGAATTGGGTCCTTTTGCACCCCAAACATATTTTGTACCAACCTTAGAAGCCGCGGCATCAATCAGGGCTTGTACATTGCCCCCGGCTGTGCCTTCCCCACCAGGCTTATGATCCGTGCCCTTTCCGCTTCCAGGGGAACCGGCTGTCTTTACTCTTACCGCGCGGTCTCCGGTCAGTGCCGTCATGGTGCGAATTCCAACGGAGCCATCCACAGACAGCTTGTTGTTCTCCTGAAAAGATTTCACTGCTTTTTCTGTAATTTCTCCGTAGTATCCGGTCACATTCCCAGAAGACAGATATCCATATTTACTTAGCAGATTCTGCACCCTTTCCACACTTTCACCTTTTTCACCGATAATCAGGCCATTGGGCCTTGCCGTTAGTTTTTTCAGCTCAATACGGGTAGACGGACCCAGATATCCGTCTACCACCAATCCATTTCTGGATTGAAACTGTTTTACAGCCTGAA
>JAEWRS010000485.1 GCA_023398855.1 Bacillota bacterium | reverse complement strand
CGAAGATCCTCCTGTTCCCTGGCCTCCTTGCTATATTCTGCCGCAGGAAGCTTCACGCCTGACCGGTCTGCCAGAACCTTTAATGCCTCGGAAAAGGAATAGTTTTCATATTCCATGACAAACGTTAACACGTTTCCTCCTGCTCCGCAGCCAAAGCAATAATACATCTGTTTGGCAGATGATACCGAAAAGGAGGGGGACTTTTCATTGTGAAAAGGACACAGGCCAAAATAATTGCTTCCCTTTTTCTGCAGCTTAACGTATCCTGAGATCACATCCACGATGTCATTTTTCATCCGGACCTCTTCAATCACTTCTTCCGAATATCGCATGAAGCTTCAATTCTCCTTTCTCCTTTTCTGTCCATGGCTTACGCCGCCTGATCAAGTGTAAGATTTATCTGTCTGAAGGTCTCATAAAGAACCTGCTTTATACTGTTTTCCAGGCTTTAGGAACAAACAGCTCTACAAATTTATCAATTGCATAACTGTCGCTCATACCTGCTATGTAATCGCAAACAGCCCGTTCCCTGCCGGTCTGACTATCCTCCGGTAATGTGCGGTATTCCTCCGGAAGCTTGTCCGGGTGTTCCATATAATATTTAAAAAGCATGACAATAAGATGCTGTGCTTTTCCTTCTTCTGCTTTTGGTATATCACTTTTATAAACGTTCTCAAACATCCAGGTACGCAGACCCTGCATGGCTTTCTCCATATCCGGCGACATGATGATTTCAGGTTTTCCATAACTGTTGCCGATGATATCATGGATGAGATTGTTGAGTCTTTCCCGGACACTGTGCCCCAAAATACCAGTATAGCATTCTGGAAGATCCCTTTCCACAAACATCCTGGCCCGAATGGCGTCGTCAATATCATGATTGATATAGGCAATTTTATCTGACAACCGGACGATGCCTCCCTCCAATGTGGAAGGCCGGCCGCTGGTACGGTGATTCAATATCCCATCCCGGACTTCCCAGGTGAGATTTAAGCCCAGTCCGTTCTTTTCCAAAACCTCTACCACCCGTACACTTTGCTTGTAGTGGGCGAAGCCTTCGGCACAGATTTTATTTAAAATTGATTCTCCTGAATGACCAAAGGGTGTATGTCCCAAATCATGACCCAGTGCTATAGCCTCCGTTAAGTCTTCATTCATCCGAAGAGACTTTGCTATGGTCCTGGCAATCTGGGATACCTCCAGGGTATGAGTCAGTCTGGTCCTGTAATGGTCGCCTTCCGGAGACAGAAAAACCTGAGTCTTATGTTTTAGCCTGCGAAATGCCTTACAGTGAATGATCCTGTCCCTGTCCCTTTGATAGGCTGTCCGAATGTCACAAGCCTGCTCCTCCCGCTCTCTTCCTCTGCTCTTGTTACTGAAAGCGGCATAAGGACTTAAATATGCTTCCTCCCATTGTTCCGTGGATTCCCTTATATTCATACAATCACACCCTTCGCCCAAAGTTATGGTACATTATATCATATTTTCAGTAATTATAATACCCTATATTAAAATAATTGTTACAGTTCATTTATGAGATACTTCCAGAAATTTCCTGTATTCACTGGGAAGACAGCCATACCTCTTTTTAAAGGCCTTGGAAAAAGCTCTGCTGTCGGGAAATCCATGCTTCATTGCAATCTCTCCGATTTCGCTTCCGGTCCCCACCAATTCCCTGACTGCATATTTGACACGCAGGTCAATGAGATAAGTACGGTAATTGACCTGCGCATATTTTTGGAAAATTCGTGACAAATAAGTCGGACTGAAGCCAAATAGCCCCGCCACCTGGTCAAGCTTTATATCCTGGTCATAATTTTCCCTCATATACTGAGTAACCTTTGAAAGCTTGTCAAGCTGCCTCTTCTGGCGAAGAACCTCTTTATCCATTGTCTCCGTTTTAAACTCTGTGACCAGAAGATACAAAAGTTCATAGAACTGACTCTTTACCTTCAGACTGTAGCCATACTCCTGCCTTTCGTATACGGAAAACATGGAGACCACCTGCTGGGTCAGCATTTGATTCTGGGCTTCTGACTTTTTCTCAAAATTTACATAGTTTTCTTCTCCCATGTACCCCTCAAAAGTCTCTGCCGGTATCTGCAGGACAATGGTTACGTTGGGATTGGGGCATTCAATCGAATGAACCTCATTAGAATTGACCAGTACAAAATCCTGCCGTTCAAGAGATAAGTGATTGTTATTAATATAAAAATCAATCGTCCCCTCCTGAACCAGAAAAATCTCAACGGAATGGTGCCAATGTTTTGTGACCTTATAATTTCCATCCCTGCCTTCAAAAATAAACATCCGAAAAGGCAGATCATCATTGGGAATGACCAGTTCATGTCTGACTTCCATTTCCCACCTCCCCCAATATATTGATTTCATTATAAGACATTTTAACCATTTTTCCAATGATTTTCCTTTTTTGTTATACCGGCAGGCTGTCACTCACACATAAAGTCCCATATCCCACCTCAGGATTGGGATATGATGTGATTCCAGGTAAAGGCCTGGCCCCGCGGATTAAATAGGCCTTAATCTTTTCGCCGAACAGGAACGGATCTCTCCCATCCACAATGCCCCACTGCATCAAAAGAGCAGAACTCCCTGTGACAAAAGGCGTTGCAAAGGAAGTTCCTGTCACCGATTCATAGCCGCCACCTGCCTTCGCAGCAATAATCCCCACGCCGGGGGCTGCCAGATCCGGCTTAACCTGGTTGGTTCTCCTTGTAAACCCTCTGCCCGAAAAATCCGCATAGGACTGATAGGTATCGTCGTAGGCCCCCACGGAAATAACTTTCGTGGCTGTTGACGGAATGGTCAGGGTGGTTTCTGGCGTTGCCCTTAAAAACCGGGTGGACTGGCTCAATACTCCTGCCGATGGCAGCCAGAAATCGTATTTGCCTTCCACGATCTGCCTGGGAGTCAGGCGAAACCCCCAGATACCACTTTCAATATAGGTATTAACAGGAAGGAAATCCAGATATATTTCCTGAGCCACACTGTAAGGACCCGGCTTTCCATAGTACAGCAAAATCCTTGTATTTCTGTAATTTATAGTCTGAGGCCCCAGCCTGCTGCTAATGGGGCCGATCACTTCTCCGGATGGGGTTATAATGCTGATATCAAACAAATCTGCATAAGATTTCCATAGCTGCACACTGAAGCTTTGCTGATACCCTCCCACACTCAGTTCGATCTCCTGAGGATTTGACATTGTCAGGACACCTGATATATGACCGCCGCTTACCCCCTCGTTTCCTGTTCCTACCACGATAGCAGTCTTCCCATAGTTGGATATATCATCAAGAAAGGTCTCTAAAAGGCTGGTTCCGTCATGAGAACCGTATGTATTTCCAAAGCTTAAGTTAATTGCCAGAGGCATCTGCAAATCCACGGCTTCCTTCACAGCGAAATTAACCGCCCGCATAAGTTCTGTTGTTCTGGGAAACCCATTTTCCTGGGGAACTCCAAGTTTTACCACTAACAAAGGGCTTTCAAAGGCAATTCCACGGTACTGTCCCCTGTTTTCTCTTCCGTTTCCTGCCGCAATAGAGGCCACTGCTGTGCCATGACCAGTGATATCCACGGAGGGAACCAGTCTTCTTGCCTCTGATCTGCTTCCTGTGGCCAAAGCTGCGTTAATCTCTTCTGCCGTAAATACCCGGTCCAGTGTCTGATCCCAAAGCTTTACGATTCTGGTGGTTCCATCATTATTTCGGAAATCATCATGATAATAGTCAATACCCGAATCAATAATGGCCACCAAAACACCTCTGCCCGTGAGAACACTGCTTCCCTGCTGGACTAAATTGACACAAGAGGCCGCCTTTGCCTGATTGATTGCAAAAAACAGCCTCTTTGGTTTCTCAACATATTCGATTTGCGGCAGCTCACTTAATCTGTCAATAAGGGATTCCGGAACCATTAGAATGGCGTACTCGTTCACCATAGGTTCAACCCGGATTCCTGCCTGGGAAAGACCGCTTATATCACCTGAATACTTTACAATCACATCCCATGATTTTTCCAAGGGATTGTATCCTATGTTTAAATTTCCTGATTTTTCCCGTTCTTCAGGTGTCGCGCTAAGGGCAAGGTTTAACAGGTTTTCCAGCTTCTGATCCTGCATATGACATTCCTTCGTTTTTTTAATATCCTACGCTGGAAATATCATTCTCATTCCTTCCTTTGCTCCGCTTCCCGAACTTCTGTACCATTGTAGAAGAATTTTAAAATATCTTCAAAATTCTTTCCTTCTTTTGCCATCGCCTGAGCACCATTCTGGCTCATACCAACTCCATGGCCAAAGCCTCCCCCATAAATATGGAATGTAGTAATATTATTATCGTCAACCCCTTGGTTTTCTATTGCAATATAGGCACTTGGAAGGGAATCAATGTTCTTCATAAGGGTGCCATCCAGCTTGGTGATTGTCATATATTTATTACCAAGCTTTGCCCTCACCTGCCCTTCTCCATTAATGGTCATGACTCCGTCAGACCCTTCGACCCTCAGTTTCTTTGCAATTCCTCCCACTCCCCGTTCAATTACCGTAATATTTAAGATAGAGCCCACTTCTGTGATCTCTTCTTCCAGCTGACGGTTGGTAACAGTGGTTTCCCAACGGTACATAGGAAACGCCGAGTCATAGGCCGGGTAGTCTTTTTTCTTTATAAACTCTTCGAAATCAGAGTTTGTAGACAGATTTAGAACTCCTCTGCTGTCCTGAAGAAGACTGCCATCTAAATAGGGGAACAATGCCGGATCACCTCCCCATACACTTCCGTCAGTGGTGTGTCCGCAGGAGGTTGAAAAATAAAAAGCCTCAATGGGACTGTTATTGTAAAACAACAGCTTTCCATATGTCTCCTGAACCGCCTCCACGGTTTTCGCTGCAGGCGGAAGATTATTATAAACCTGAAATCTGGTGCTGTCATCAACGTGGGCACCGTATTTGCTGTAGGTATTGCTCTGGATCTGACGGAAGGCGTAGGTTCTTGCACATACAGCCTGAGCCTTTAAGGCTTCCTTTTCATAGCTGTCCGGCATTTCGCTTGGCACGACCATGGTCAGATAATCTTCTAAGTACAGCTCATTGATCAAAAGCAGTCCTTCCCCTTCTTTGCGGATCTCAATGGTGCCGCCATAGGTTGGTGTGCCATAGGATCTTTTAATGGAATTAACTGTTATGGTGTCGCCTTTTTCCAGGGGCGCCACTACAATCCTACCGTCTTTCAGACGTTCGTCTGCGGTATCGAAAATCACTTCTGCCTTTGGAGGTACTTGCACCTGCTCCTCTCCATAGGACAATGACAGACCGCTTTCAGCTGATAAGGTTATGGACGAATGAAATACGGACTGATAGTTGGTATTCATTAATAAGACCCGGATGCTTTTTGCATCAAATTCTCTTACCAGCAATGCAGCACATATCCTTCCATGTGCCACAACAAAATCCTGAATGTCATAGCCCACCAAAATATCGGAAATGTTCCGCTCTTCAAACGGTCCATACAGCCGGTATACTTTAAAATCTTTATCCAGCTTTAAGCTGCCATACCCCTCAACTTCAATAGAATCATCCTTTACAGCCAGGACCTTACCGGATATCTTCTTTTTCTTCATGGTGACCTTTTGAAGGCTCCCCCTTTTCAAACTGATGTCCGCAATGTTATTGGCAAATTCCTCTGGCTGTCCCAAAGAAGTCTCAAGGGGAAACGTGCGTTCCACGGACCCTAAGTATACATGGAAGGTTCCCCCCTCACCTGTGGTCAGCCAGACGTTTTTATAGGTTATGGAATCTGACACTGCTTCTTTTAATGCAATGATCTCTCCGCCTCGTACCAGAAGCTTCAGCTCCCAGTCTATGTATGAATCCAGGCTGATGCCCTCAAATTGGAAGTTCCCTGCGCTTGTATAAGCAGTCCAGGCTGATGCGGTATTTACGTTAGTGGGTGTACCGTAAAGAAGTACATCAAGAACCTTGACATTTCCTTCTGAATCCAGAGATTCTCTCAGCTCATCATAAAAAAACCACCATTCATCTGCCTGGATTCTTGTGTTCTGCTTTTTACTGCTCTCCCGAAATTTCTTTCCTGAGCCTGGAACCAAAGCCTCCGCCAGACTTTCCGCCTCTTTATAAGTCAGATAGCCTTCTGCAGTGTCTCTTTTCGCTGGCATTTCATTGAGATCAAGATAACCGCCGGCATACAGATAATTCATGTATTTCACATACCAGTTATTCTGCTCCTTTTCCGGAAAATACCTCTGCTTTTGATCTGTCAGCAATTTTTCACAGCTTTCTCTATCTGTAAGAAGGAGAGCAGCCGACTTATATGCAGCTCCTCTTGATATTCCCTCCGGTTCCGGTTCACTTACCAGAATTATTATAATGAGAATCAAAACCAAAAGAGGAATACCGGCAACAAATCCGATAAATTTCTTTTTATTCATGTGCTCCTCTTATCTCATATATGTTTTTTTATCTTCATCGATCCGTTCCAAGTCAAAATAATCTGTTGTTTTAGGGGAAAGGTTCTTTTTCTTGAGAGAACGGCTCACCACCCTTGACAATGCGCTGTAAAAAACCGCAAAGGTGGGAACAGCTATGA
>JAEWRS010000418.1 GCA_023398855.1 Bacillota bacterium | reverse complement strand
GCCCTGTTCTTCGGAATACTCAAGAAGCGGGAATTCCGTTACCCATAAGAACTTAAAGTCATCCTTTCTTAAAAGCTCCAGCTGTCTTGCCAGCTCAAGCCTTAAGTTTCCTAATACGTCAAATACCACGTTGTCACGGTCAGCTGCGAATAAAAGCAAGTCTCCCGGCTTGGCTTCCATTGCATCCGCCAAAACGTGAAGCTCTTCCTCTGTCATGAATTTTGCAAAGGAACTTTTATAGGTTCCGTCTTCATTGACAGCCAGATAAGCCAGCCCTTTTGCTCCAAAGCCTTTTGCGTATTCCACCAGCCCATCGATTTTCTTACGTGGCATGGCTCCCTGCCCTACGGCATTAATGCCCCGGACAGACCCCCCGTTTTCCAGTGCTCCCTTGAATACAGCAAATTCCGTATCCCTTACCACGTGGGAAACATTTTTAAGCTCCATACCAAAGCGCATATCCGGCTTATCAGAACCAAAACGGTCCATGGCTTCTCTCCAGGTCATTCTGGTAAGAGGAAGAGAAACGTCCACATTGCAGATCTCTTTAAATAGTTTCTTTAGCAGCCTTTCATTGACCTCCAGCACATCTTCAACATCCACAAAGGACAGCTCCATATCGATCTGGGTGAATTCCGGCTGCCTGTCGGCACGTAAATCCTCATCACGGTAGCATCTGGCCAACTGGAAATACCGGTCATAACCGGAACACATGAGCAGCTGCTTAAAAAGCTGGGGAGACTGGGGAAGTGCATAGAAAGAGCCTGGGTGGACACGGCTGGGAACCAGATAATCCCTGGCGCCTTCCGGAGTGCTTTTAATGAGGGTCGGTGTTTCAATCTCCAAAAATCCCTCTTCCGCCAGAAATGCCCTTGTTAAGGTGGCAACCTGACTTCTCACCCTGATGTTTCTCTGGATATCCGGTCTTCTAAGATCTAAGTAACGGTATTTTAACCTCAGTTCTTCCTTTGTCTTGCTGTTCTCTTCAATAGGAAAGGGAGGGGTTTCGGATTCGGAAAGGATCCTTAAGCTCTTTGCCCGCACTTCAATTTCACCTGTTGCCAGGTTTTCATTGACGCCGCCTGCTCTTGTTTCCACCTCACCTGTCACCGCGATAACAAACTCACTTCTTAACTTTTCAGCTTTTGCAAAGCTTTCTGCTCCGCAGTCGCTTTCCTCAAATATGATCTGCAGGATCCCGGAGCGGTCTCTTAAATCAACGAAAATAATCCCTCCCTTATTCCTGCTTTTCTGAACCCAGCCCATAATCGTGACTTCACTGCCCACATTGGCCTTTGTAACCTCTGTGCATCTATGGGATCTTTTTAAGCCTAACATCGATTCTGCCATAATTTCCTCTTTCCTGCCCATGCTTTTTGGGCATACAGGTATGCCTATTGGGCGTTCCTCTTTCCTGCCCATGCTTTTTGGGCATACAGGTATGCCTTTGGGGCGTTCCTCTTTCCTGCCCATGCTTTTTGGGCATACAGGTATGCCTTTGGGGCGTTCCTCCTGACTGTTTACTTAAGCGTGTCTCTATAGAATTCCTTAAATGTTGTATATCCTTCCTTTTGAAGGCTTTCTTTCTGGAACTTTTTATTTTTATTCATCTGGGAAACAAGAACGGTCACACCCTCTGCCCGTTTTTCCATTGCCTCCTTGATCGCTTCGTTCATCACATCACCGCTTACGCCTTTTTCAATCAGGAATGCCACCTTGTCTTCCTTTCCCGGAACCGTGAAGCCTTCTTCCATCAAAATGGTGATGATTCTCTCAAATCCAATGGAAAAGCCGCAGGCCGGTGTATCCATGCCGGTAAACTTTCCGATCATCTTATCATAACGGCCGCCGCCGCCTACAGAGCCTGGGAAGCCTTCTACCTGGATCTCAAAAATGGTTCCGGTGTAATAAGACATCCCTCTCACCAGAGTAGGATCAAAGACAATGTGGAACTGGCTGGTGGAAATCTGGCCCACACTGTCAATGATTGCCGCCAGGTTCTCTGCCTGCTCCTGATCCATCACATCCTTTAAGACCGTACCCAGGGTGCGGACACCGGCAGCATCCGGAGTGGCCGTTTCAAAAAGAGATAAATACTTTTTGATATGTTCCTCGTCATACCCTGCCTCCGCCAGCTCCTTTGCAACACCTTCATTGCCGATCTTGTCCATTTTATCCAGAATGATGAACACCTGGTCATAAGCCTCTTCCGGAAATCCGCAGAAGGCAGCCATTCCTTTTAAAATATTCCGGTCGTTAATCCTTACCGTATATCCCTTAAATCCGATTTTTCCAAGCAAAGTGGTGGTAGCCAGGATCAGTTCGATCTCCGCAAGCCTGGTGGAATCTCCCAGGATGTCAATGTCGCACTGGACAAACTGTCTGAAACGTCCTTTCTGGGGACGATCCGCTCTCCATACACTTCCCATCTGAAGGGATTTAAAGGGCGCAGGAAGAGAAGCCGCATTGTTGGAATAATATCTGGATAAAGGAACGGTCAAATCATACCGGAGACCACTGTCAACCAAATCATTTTCCACCTGTACTGTCTCCAGATTCAGCTTTTCTCCCCGCTTCATGATCTTAAAAATCAGCTTCTCATTGTCACCGCCCTGTTTGCTGGTCAGGTTCTCAATGTGCTCCACACAGGGAGTCTCGATGGAATGAAAGCCAAAGCCTCCATAGGTTTCACGTATCTGGTTCATAACATATTCCCGCACCTGCATCTCGCCAGGAAGAATATCCTTCATTCCGGTAACCGGTTTCTTTTTTAATGCCATTTCGCTCACTCCGTTATTTTCTTATTATTGTAGAGAAGTCTTTCGGGTTTCCTGAAACAAATCTTGCCTCTATTGTAAATTACATTTCCAATTTTGCAAGCATTTTTTCTTTTCTCTCCAGCATTTCCCCGATCCTTGCTATATATTGTTCCACGTCCTTGACATTTTCCACCCGCTCGAGACGGTTTTCTCTGGGAAATACCACCTTGGTGGTAGTGCCTGCTCCGCATGCAACGATGGTCTGCTTTTCTTCCATGATCAGAATATTATAGATACAGGCCTTGCCTGGAAGGGAATAGCCTACGTTTTCAAAATTGCCCGCCATGTTCTTCTGGCGGTACAGATAATAGGGCTCCTGTCCCATGCTCCTGGCATAGGCTGCAGTTAAATCGATCATTTCCTGAGTATTGGTGATCTTTAGATCCCCGTACTGTTCCTTAAACATATTTAAACGGGCCGCACGCTTGATGGCAAGAGAATGGATAGTGATCCCATCAGGCCCAAGGGCCTTAATTTCTTCCAAAGTATTGGTCACATCCTCCATATCCTCTTCCGGCAGTCCGATGATCAAGTCCATGTTGATATTGTCAAAGCCTAAGGACCTGGCCATGAAATACCGGTCCTTTACCATATCCACGGTGTGGCGGCGGCCGATAAGATCCAGGGTCTCCTGCTTCATGGTCTGGGGATTAATGGATATCCGGGTCACTCCATGTGCTTTTAGCACCTGAAGTTTTTCCATGGTGATGCTGTCCGGACGTCCTGCTTCCACGGTAAATTCCCTGACCCAGGTAAAATCTAAAGTAGTCTTCAGCCTGCTTATGAGTTTTTCCAGATGAGGGGCGGAAAGAGAAGTAGGCGTACCTCCGCCGATGTAGACCGTATCCAGGGTCCTTCCTGCCATTTTCCCTGCGGTGTAATCCATTTCCTTAAATAATGCCTCCAGATACTGTTCCATACGCTTTTCCCATTGTCCGATGGGAAAGGAAGTAAAGGAGCAGTAAAGGCAGGTGGTCGGGCAAAAAGGAATGCCAATATATAAGCTGTAGCCATGGCTGTAATCAATGGCAGAAATAAGCTTCATCTCCCGCCCGGCGATCTCCAGGCTTAAATCCACCTTTTCATCACTGGTCAAATAAGTATCCTTCATGTATCTTCGGACTTCCTGTTCCGAATATCCCTCCGAAAGCTTTGTCATGGCTATTTTGGTCGGCCGGATCCCTGTTAAAGTTCCCCAGGGAAGCGTTGTTCCCGTAAGCTCCCGGACCATGCCGTAAAGCATTCGTTTGATCCGGTTCTTGGTATCAAAGCGATGGGAAAAATCCACATGGACAGAGGCTGACCTTATAATTCCTCTCCCAAAATCCCGTACAGTCAGTTCAAAGACAGCTTCCCCTGTCTCTCCCCGCACAAGAAGACGGCAGTCCTCCTCCTGGATTTCCTTATGGACAAAGCTCTCCCCAGGATAAAAGGCCATCAAAAGCTCCCTGATATCCTGTTCAAAGGATTGGTCGTCTAATATTAATCCTATCATGTCTTTTCCTCATTTCCGCCCATGCTTTTTGGGCATACAGGGATGCCCGCAGGGTGATTTCCTCTTCCTGCTTCCTTCCTATCCTCTGTACAATGCTGCCGGATTGTTCACCTTCTCATGTCCAATGGTGGTCACACCCCCATGACCCGGATAAACCATGGTATCCTCTGGCAATGTAAAAAGCCGTTCTCTAATAGAGCTTAAGATCATGGATTGATTTCCCGTAGGAAAGTCTGTTCTTCCCAGGGACCCTGAAAACAGGGTGTCTCCGCTGATCAGGACCCGTTCCGACCGGACCAGATAGCAGACCGAACCAGAGGTATGGCCGGGGGTGAATATAACGTGAAAGGTGATTCCTCCGATGGAAAGTATGGCTCCATCTTCAGCATATTCGTCTGCACTGACCGTGCAGGCCCTGCCAAAAGAGGAGGATAAATTAACGGCAGGGTCTTCCAGCAATCCTTGTTCCTGCTTCCCTGCATATACCTTTGCCTCTGGAAATGCCTCTTTTATATCTTTTACAGCCAGAATGTGATCAAAATGGCCGTGGGTCAGTAAAATAGCCTCCGGTACAAGGGAAAGCTCCCTGCACCGATCCAAGAGATAGGCCCCGTCACCGCCCGGATCCACGATCACTGCTTTTTTAAGTGACTCCAGGTACATCACATAGCAGTTGGTCCCAAGCTGGCCAGCCTGGTAAGTCTTTATTCTGAAATCACTCATAACCTGCCTCCTGATTCATGTTATATGGATCCTGTTCAGACAAAGAGAAAACTGCGTTATCCCGCAGTCCTCTCAATGTCTATGACCCCTTCGATTTGTCTTAGCTTGTCGACCAGCTTTCCCAATTCCTCCACGCCATGTGTATCAAAGGTCATGGTAATGGTAGCCTTGCCCTGCTTGTTGGTCCTGGAGTTCATGGAAGTGATATCAATCTGCTTCTCTGTGAAAACCTTGGATATATCAACAAACATGCCGATTCTGTTATTTGCAAATATCTTGATTTCAGCGGAATACCGTTCTTTGGTATCGTCTCCCTCCGCCTGCTGCCATTCCGCATCAATGAGGCGGTTGCGCTCATCCTCAGGCAGATTTAAGACGTTGATACAGTCTGTCCTGTGAATAGAAATCCCCCGTCCTCTGGTTACAAAGCCAACGATTTCATCTCCCGGCACCGGGCTGCAGCATTTGGAGAAACGAACCGCAAGATCATGAATTCCCTTTACAACGATTCCGCTGCCGGAACGCCTCTTCACAGGCAGCCTGCTGCTCATGTCCTCAATATCATTTAAAATGCTGTTGTCCGTAACATCCTTTTTAAGCTTCTTATTCCGCTCATCCACCATCTTATTGATGACCTGGCCTTCTTTCAGGCCCCCGTGTCCGATGGAGGCAAGAACGGATTCCCAGTCACGGAAGGCATAGCGTTTCATGACCTTTCCCTGGTATTCCGGCTTGTTGATATCAGGATAATTGATCCCCTTAGTCTTACAGTAGCGGTCAACCATTTCCTTGCCCCGAAGGATGTTATCTTCTTTCAGTTCGATTTTAAACCACTGATTAATCTTGTTCTTGGCCTGGGTACTCTTCACCATATTCAGCCAGTCCCGGCTGGGACCCCGGCTGTTTTGGGAGGTGATGATCTCTACCTGGTCTCCGTTCTCGATTACATATTCAATATTCACTAATTTTCCGTTGACCCTGGCCCCTACCATCTTATTGCCTACCGCACTGTGGATGGAGTATGCAAAATCAATGGGAGTGGACCCGACGGGAAGATTTTTCACATCTCCTGAGGGAGTAAAGCAGTAAACACTGTCAGAGAACAGATCCAAATCCCCCTTAACCATGTTCAGGAATTCCTTGTTATCGGACATGTCCTTCTGCCACTCCAGAATCTGACGCAGCCAGCTTAGCTTTTCTTCTTCCTTGCCTGCCGCCACTTGTCCGCTTCCGCTTTCCTTATACTTCCAGTGAGCTGCGATTCCGTATTCTGCAGTACGGTGCATTTCATAAGTACGGATCTGTATCTCAAAGGGCTGCCC
>JAEWRS010000402.1 GCA_023398855.1 Bacillota bacterium | reverse complement strand
CAGAGAGGAAACACCCTTCGGGTATACCTTTATACCCAGAAAGCGTGGGTACCAGAGAGGAAACGGTATGAGACAGAATACAGTCACGACAGACGCACTTAAGCAGAATCAGATTACAGAGGGAGTGATTTGGAAACAGCTTCTTCTGTTTTTCTTTCCTATTTTATTTGGAACCTTTTTTCAGCAGCTTTATAATACCGCCGACGCGGTTATTGTAGGCCGGTTTGTGGGAAAGGAAGCGCTTGCAGCCGTGGGAGGCCCTACAGGACCCCTTATCAATCTTTTGATCGGGTTCTTTATAGGGCTTTCTTCCGGCGCCGGGGTCATTATTTCCCAGTTTTACGGAGCCAGACAGGAAGCACAGGTGAATCAGGCTGTTCACACAGCAATTGCTTTTTCCATGTTATGCGGCGCCATTCTCATGGCGGTAGGCATTCTGGCTGCTCCCTATGCTTTAATGGCAATGGGAACTCCTGACGACATCTTATACTATGCGGTCCTTTATATGAGGATCTATTTTTTGGGTGTAATCCCAAATCTTATTTATAATATGGGAGCAGGAATCTTAAGAGCGACCGGGGATTCCAAACGTCCTCTTTATTTCCTGATTGCCAGCTGCTTTACCAACATTATCCTGGATGTAATATTCGTAGTTTACTGGCACATGGGCGTCATGGGAGCCGCCCTTGCCACTATCATTTCCCAACTCCTCAGCGCAATTTTAGTTATTTTGGTGTTAACAAGGACAAGGGAGTCCTATCGGTTGATACCAAAAGCCATAAGAATTCACAAGGACATGCTGCTGCGAATTATTAAAATCGGTTTTCCTGCCGGGCTCCAGTCAGTTATGTACTCTGCCTCCAACATCATCATCCAGTCCAGTGTCAACACTCTGGGGACAGATACCATTGCCGCCTGGACTGCTTATGGAAAAATCGACAGCGTATTCTGGATGATCATCAGTGCTTTCGGTATCTCCATCACCACCTTTGTGGGACAAAACTACGGAGCAGGAAAAAAGGACCGAATCTACAAAGGGATCCGGGTCTGTATGATCATGAGCTTTGCTTCTGCTATTGTACTGAGTATTCTCCTTTATGCCTTTGGTAATTACGTTTACTTACTGTTTACCACCGATGAAGCAGTAATCCAGAAGGGGACACAGATACTCCGCTACCTTGCCCCCACTTTTTTCACCTATGTCTGCATTGAGATTTATTCCGGTTCCTTAAGAGGTGTCGGGGATTGCTGGATTCCCATGATACTCACCAGCCTTGGGGTCTGTGCACTCCGGATTATCTGGATCTGCGTGGCTGTTCCCTTGCGCCCCACCATTGAAACCGTAATTTTCAGCTATCCATTGACCTGGGCTGCTACTTCGCTTCTGTTCATCGCATATTTTAACTGGTTTGGCAAGCTAAAGCGAAAGTCTTTTACAGGAATTCCTTCCTTCCCAAAAAAACGGGCAAAAAACCGGTAAAAGCTTTAATTTTTGTTTTTAGAAATACCTGATCACTCCATGGGGGCTCTGTAAAAGCTCCCATAAAATTGCTGGGTCTTAAACATGTTTACAATGACATGCTCATCTACCTCATGAAGCAGGGCCACAATATCAGCCACCTCATAGGAGGATACCACGGTATGGAGAAGGTACATCTTCTTTTTGCTGTAGCCTCCCACTGCATCCACACAGGAAATACCGTGCTGAAAGGTTTCAACATATTTCCCGGCCAGCTTTGGCCCTTCCACCGTAGTGATCTGCAGAGTGACTCTTTCATACCTGTGATGAAAGGTGGAAATAACTTTTGTACCCACAAACTGGAACAAAATAGAATATCCTGCATAATCCCAGCCAAAGATCATTCCAAAAATGGATAGCAGCAGCACATTTCCTACAAAAACCTCAGTCCAGATCGAATTGCCTGTTTTGTTGGATACATACAGAGCAATAAAATCCGTTCCTCCGCTGGAAGCGTTTCCCCGAAGTGCCAGAACAATACCAAAGCCATAGAGTACCCCTCCGTAAATAACATTTAAGAGTCTGTCTTCGAATATAGGAGAAAAATGAAATATCCTTAAAAATGCGCTGGCTAAAAAAACCTGCATCAGGGAAAAAAAGGTGAACCGTTTGCTGATATTTCTGCTGCAAGCCCATGCAACAGGAATGTTTAATGCGATCATACCCAGGGAGGTTGGAATATTAAATCCGTACAAAGATGTCACCCGGTCAACCAATATGGCAATTCCAGTAAATCCCCCGGACAAAAGACCGGCCGGCTTTATAAATGCCTGGATCACAAATGTCTGTAACAGCGCAGATGCCACAACTGCCAGAGTTGTCATTGCATTGCGGTAGCGCTTATCTCTTCTCAGTTTTTCCCACATAAAACTCCTCCTGCTCTCCGGATTTTCTGTTATTATATGTAAATCCTTCTCTTGTATCAATTTTTCTAAATTAATAGAGGATTGCCCTTCCCCCACAGAAGGCAATCCCCCGTCACGATCCGAAACCGTCACATTATTCAGTTTCTGTTACCTGGCATCCCCATGCCAATATCACGCACACAAGAAACTCTTTGTGCTTCTCACATGGACGATGATACCATCTCCCGGTTAAAAAGTCAACATTTTTAGTACATTTCACTAAAAATCTTTTTATATCATCCGATCATTATCATATCTTTTCCATACAATACTATGG
>JAEWRS010000388.1 GCA_023398855.1 Bacillota bacterium | reverse complement strand
GTGTCATACAATGAGTAAGCCCAATTACATTTTTCTCTCCGCCAACCTTGTCAAGCAAAGCCTGTGCGGTCTTTCCATAATCCAATGCCATATGATTTTCCCCCTTATTCTAAGGTTAATTTATTGTTATCTATCTGATAAGGCGTCTGCCGGCTAACTTATAACGCCCTGTCATTCATAAGAAAGAATCCCGCTTGCGGGATTCTCCGCCTGCGGCGGGTCGCCTCGGCGACATCCAACCCTACCGCCGCAGTGTAATCCTACCGGAGGGTTTTTATCGTATTGGACGAACTTTCCTATACGATAAAAAGTGTCTGCATTGCAGACTTTAGAACCCCTGCGCCTCTCCACTGGTGATTATCTCACAAGGCGCATGATTTAATAATATAAAAAGGGCCCTGCCGAAAAGCAGCCTGACGGTCAAACAACCGTTGCAGCCCACTCTCCAAACAGGGTCCTGCCCAGACAGCAATTCCTGTCCGGTAACAATCCCATCCCTCTGTTTTAAACCAGTTCTCTGGTGACTTTCTCAATATGAATCATCAAATACATCATTTCCTCCCGGTCTATTTCATAATAGTACCGGTCATGTATATAATCTGCTATTTTTATGATACAGTTATAGGACCTGCGATATTTATCCTTTAACAACTGAAACCACTCTCCATCAGTCTCCTCGTACTGCTTATGCTGAAGCATGCGCTGGGCGAAAAAGCGTATGTGAGTCACGAAACGCCTGTAATCCCATGTTTCCGTATTCAGCCTGATCTGGTAGGAAGCTTCTACAATATCCACAATATCCTTGATAACTTCGGTAATCACCTCTAAATCATCAGTCTTCTTCCGGTTCAGCTGCCCGTAAACAAAATGAAACGCCAGGAACATGGCTTCATCCTCTTCCATGGAAATATTAAGTCTTCTCCTGATCAGATCCAACGCATACTTCCCCACCTGAAACTCATTGGGATAAAACCGTTTCCCCTCCCAAAGCATGGCATTACGCAGGATGGTCCCGCTCCTGTATCGGTCTGCAGCACCGGCGATATGATCACATATGGGAAGAATGATCCTGGAATCCAATTCCATTCCAAACTGATTTTTTGCATAATCCACGGTTTGTTCACTGATCTCCCAGTATTCCTGGGGAAGCTTTGCAAAATACTCCTCAAAATGACGGGCTTCCCGCTTGTCATTCTGTACAAATACCCGCTCCACCAGCTTACGGTCCACCTCAT
The DNA here is from genome assembly GCA_023398855.1 of Bacillota bacterium. Lineage (GTDB taxonomy): Bacteria > Bacillota > Clostridia > Lachnospirales > Lachnospiraceae > Lacrimispora. Next base: position 24,099 of record JAEWRS010000388.1, on the reverse strand, counting down.
CGCCCTTTTTCTTTCCAAAGCCAATGGATTTCCCCTTTAAAATAATTTCTTTCCCCCCGGAATTGTAAGCGGATACCATATTATTGTTCAAAACTTTTTCAATCTTCATATTCCCTTTCAATAACAAAAAAGACAAGCTCCCAGGACCATCACATATCAAGAATACGTGACCACAATCCTGTAGATCTTGCCTGCCTTACCAGTCACAAACTACACATCTATTTTCTAAACGCAGTATATCATGTATCATATCAGAAGTCCATTTGCAAATCTATTCAATAATACTGCTATTTTTTGTGCAATATGCACATATTTTTCATTCCTGACTATCCATTTTAAACTCCTGCACAGGAAAACGCTGCTTTTACCCATATTCTGGTAAAAACAGCATTTTTCTTACATTTTAAAGCCTTCTGTTCCAGGTTAAGCTTAAAATCCCTTAATCAGCTCCCCATTCTTAGGCTCAAAACGACCGGTAAAGAAACGCAGAACTTCTGGCTCATATACCCATTTCAGACCGCTGATGTCACGTCTCACCTGGTATAGCTGTATGACGGCATCCGCAACATAATCCAGATGCGCATATGTATAGACCCTTCTGGGAATGGTCAGGCGGATTGTCTCCAGCTTCGGCACATGGTCTTCCCCTGTCTTAATGTCTCTTCCCGCAGAAACAATACCACGTTCCATGGTTCTGACACCGGAGTACTCGTAAACAGCTGCTGCCAGAGCCTGCGCCGGAAAATCTGTCTTCTGGTCCAAATGGTCTAAAAATGCACGGGCATCTACAAATATTGCATGGCCGCCGCTGGGCTTAACCATTGGAACTCCTGCAGCGTCCAGCTTCTCTCCAAGATAACGGATCTGATTCACACGATGACTGATGTAGTTGAATTCCATTGACTCTCTAAGACCAATTGCCATTGCTTCCATATCTCTTCCTGCCATTCCACCGTAGGTAGGCATGCCTTCATACTGTACAACCATCCCAGTAGCACGGATGTATAAATCTCTGTCATTCATGCACAGGAATCCGCCGATATTGGTCAGGCAGTCTTTTTTTCCGGACATGGTGCAGCCATCACCGTAGGAGAATAATTCATGTACTATCTCCTTGATAGTCTTATCCTCATAGCCCTTTTCCCTTGTCTTAATAAAATATGCGTTCTCCACACATCTGGTGGCATCGAACATTACTTTAATGCCATTCTGATGAGCCATCTCTGATACAGCTTTTATATTAGCCATGGAAACCGGCTGTCCGCCTGCCAGGTTTACAGTAACTGCAAGACATATATACGGAATCCTGTCTGCTCCGACTTCGTCAATGAGAGCCTGGAATTTATTTAAGTCTACATTGCCCTTAAAGTCCAGAACCGCAGACGGATCATGGGCTTCATCAATCACTACGTCACGGAATGACGCTCCATTGTGTTCCTGATGGAACCGGGTTGTGGTGAAATACATGTTGCCTGGCACATAGTCTCCCGGTTTAATGGTAAGAGAAGACAGAATGTTCTCCGCCCCCCGTCCCTGATGAGTGGGAACAACATACTGGAATCCAAAAAGCTCTCTCACAGTTTCTTCCAAATGGTAAAAATTTCTGGAACCGCCGTAAGCTTCGTCACCCAGCATTAATCCGGCCCACTGTCTGTCACTCATTGCATTTGTTCCGGAATCTGTCAGAAGATCAATAAAGCATTCCTCCGATTTTAACAGGAACGTATTATATCCTGCTGTCTTGATGGCTTCTTTTCTTTCTTCTTTGTTAAGGTTGCCCATTGGCTCTACCATCTTAATTTTAAAAGGCTCCGGTGCAAATTTCATCATATCCATTTTTATTCCTCCTTTAATATGTTTTTATTCTTCTTATTTATAGAATAATTACTTTCATAATCCTTAAGGGCTGCAATGGCCTGGCCTGACAATGGAATGATTGCCAGCATATTGAAAATAGTCATTAACCCTACCCCCAGATCCCCTAAGTCCCACACAAAGCTATATGCGGCAATTCCCCCGATAAAAAGCATTACCAGGGCAAAAATCTTATATCCTGTCTGAGCTGCCCACGTATCTTTAAAGATATAAGCCACATTGCTGCGTGCATAGTATAAAATGCCTATAAATGTGGAAAAGCTGAACAGGAACAGGATGATTGCGATAAAAACAACCCCAAAGCTGCCCATGTGATAGTTCATAGCCCCCTGAAGAAGGTCCATTCCCACTAATCCTTCGATAGCCTCAGCCGGTGCCAAAAGCATCAGGAATGCGGAACAGCTGCAGATTGCCAGAGTATCTATAAAAACGCCCAAAGACTGAATCAATCCCTGGGTTACCGGGTGATCCACTTCAGCAGCTGCTGCTGCACAAGGGGCGGAGCCGCTTCCTGCTTCATTTGAGAAAAGCCCGCGCTTTACACCATTCATAACAACGGCACCCAATCCTCCGCCTACCAAAGGTTCAATACCAAATGCCTGTGAAAAAATATTACCAAACACAGCAGGAATCTGAGTAATATTCCTGGCAATCACGTATAGCGTAATGACAAAATAAGTACAAGCCATAATTGGCACAATCTTGTCAAGTACCTTTACAGTGGCATTCTTGCGGAGTACGATCCATGCGGAAACCGCAACCAGAATCACAGTAGTGGTTAACTGAGGGATACCAAATGCATTTTTAAAAGCAGTTGAAACCGAGTTTCCGATAACCTGGCTGATACCTGCCCAGCAAAGCAGGCCTGAAAGGGCAAATGCAATTCCAAGGAACGTACACTTGCAGCCTTTTATGTAATAGGTGTTGCCGTCCATTGCCACATATTCTGCCTCTTTTTGAATATCCTCTACAAAAATATCTTCACGCTTTACCTTGGTGATAAACCGGATTCTGTCCATGAAGTAAGCAGGCCCGCCTCTGTATCCACCATAGAGGGGATCCTTTTCTTTGTAAATTTGCGCCAGTGTTGATTCTATGAATGCCGTAGACGAGCCTATAATGGCAGTTACCCACATCCAGAATACTGCACCCGCACCTCCAAAGGAAATAGCTGCCACCACGCCTGCCAGGTTCCCCATACCGACACGGGTGGCTGTAGCGATAATCAACGCCTGAAAACCTGAAATTGAATTCTCATCTCCTCCTGTCTTTTTCCTCAAGGTCGCCCGAATCATTTCTGGAAAAAGCCGGAACGGCAGGAATCTCGTTTTTATTGTGAAATAAAGTCCTGCTGGTATTAACAAGATTACCAGCAATGATATTCCGAACTTGGTTTCACCATTTGAAAATTCCAAAATAAACATGTCGCCCCACAACAGGCTATTAAGTGCCATTACAATCTTTACGATGTAATGCACCAACCATTCAAATAGCCGCATTACCCCATCCTCCTTTACATTTTTAAATTCACCTTCTGCTTTTACAATCCGTTCTTTGATGCATGATGCATCATGCATCATGCATCATGTGTGTTAGTTACATTATACAACGGAAAAGCATTTTGTCAATATTATTTTGACATTTTTTATAATACAGCCTTAGAGGGGAATTCCCAGTCAAAACCGATCACCTGATGTCACCTTTATTGCTTTTAAAAGAGTTTTATAGTAAAATGTAAAAAACAGACAGGAAGGAGAAGAAAATGAAGAGTACTCTTGTGAAAATGACTTTAAGCGAACAGATATACAACATTTTGAAAAACGAAATCATGAGCGGAACCATTCCTCTGGGAAGTAAAATAACAAACAGAGAACTGCAGGAACGCTTTGCAGTTTCCTCCACACCGGTACGGGACACCATTAACAAGCTTTATCAGGACGGCCTGGTAAAAGAAGTGACAAAAACAGGTGCCCAGGTAATCAGCTTTGACTATGGGTATGCGGCTGAAATTAATGAATTCATTGCGTCGGTCTCCTGTGTAGCTCTCAAAATGACCGTTGATAAGGGAACTGACAAAGAAGTGACAAAGCATCTTAAAAAATATCTGGAAAGTCAGACTATTGCTTCAGATGATGATGCCTACTTTGACGCGGATTTCCATTTTCATAAATCGTTTTTTGACTTCTGTGGCAATCAGTTCCTGAAGGAGACCTACAAGAGATACAATCTGATCCGTTTCCTTCTGATAAAGTTTGCAATCCGTACCGCTGAGGACCGGCTCTGTTCTACCAAGCAGCACAGGGACATTGTCAATGCCTATAGTTCCGGCCAGTTTGACCTTGCCTCCAGACTTCTTGAACAGCATTATATCTATGGGCTCTCATTGATTAATGAATACAATCCGTAAAAAAAGAAGCTGCACACTAATCACTTAGTGTGGCAGCCCTCTCTTTCCCAGCTGAAATATTTAGTTTCTAACGTTTTCTGACACAATCCCCTATATTAATTAACGTCTTATTCAGCAAGATAATCAGTCATCCTCCTCTGGAATCAGCTCCGTGGTTTCAATTTTAGGTGGCATGGCATAGGAAAAAATAATAAAGCCAATTAGTCCTGCAATCAGCCCCGGTATAATGGGCTGGCTGAATTTGACTCCAAACAGCATGCCACCGGAAATATGCTCTAAATATACCACAACAATGGTTCCTGCTATGAGAGAAGCAATGGTTCCCGCTGATGATGCCTTTTTCCAGTAGTGTCCCATAACATAAGGGAAGAAGGAGCCTGCCGCCCGAAGGGTAAAGCAGAACATGAGAATGGATACAATGCTCTGGGTATTAAACAGGGCAATGATCATGGAGGCAACACCCACCAGACACATGACAATCTTTGTGACCCTCATGACTGACTTGCTGGAAGCATCCGGCTTTAACACAGCTTTATAAATATCATTGGAGAAGATGGAGCCTGCTCCTAAAAGGTCAGAATCCGAGCTGGACATGGTGGCTGAAATAATGCCCGCAAACAATAGTCCGCAAACCACTGCAGGCATAGTATTTATGGCCAGGATCGGAAGCGCGTATCTGGCCCCCACATCTGCAAACTGGTCAGAATTAAATTTACCCATATTCAGCAGGGCCAGAGTAATGACTCCCAGAATTGTGGGAATAAAGGCGTAGATGAAATTAATAAGAGCTGCCAGCCAGGCTCCTGCTTTGGCCGCCTTCTCATCCCTTGCGGCATAAAAACGGGACACAGCCTCCTGCCCCACGGAGAATGTAGCCGTGTACATGATAATGAGGGAAATAATTCCAAACAAATCATAGCCATGGAACATACTCAAGGTCCCCTCTGGAATGTTAGCTGTAACATTTTCCCAGCCTCCTGCATACCGGAGTGCAAAAGGAACTGCGATCATCATACCAATAACAATGAGAAACACCTGGACAAAATCCGTCAGGGTGACGCTCCATAAACCTCCCATGATAGAATATACCGTTACCACCACTGCCACAATGATGACCGCCACCTGATAATCAATGCCCAGCATGGTGGATAAGATAACCGCCGATGCAATGAATTGCCCTGCCGTAAGACCAACCAAAGGCAAAAGCATAATAACAGCCGTAATAATGCCGCAAGGCTTATTATAACGCCTGCGGAAATACTCAGGGACCGTTTTAACCGTCGCCGCCCGGAAGCGGGGGGCAATAAAGCTTAAAATGGAAAAGGCAATCCCCATGGTGATTATGTACCAGGAAGCGCTGAGTCCAAAACCTGACATCCCGTTCTGTACCACTCCAAGAGAACTTCCACCTCCAATTTCTGTAGCGGCCAGCGTTCCTGCCATGAGAAGCGGCCCAAGGCGGCGGCCTGCCACCAGAAAATCGGTACTGGTAGAAATCTTAGAGGATGAATACCAACCAATCCAAAGCATAATCAGAAGATAAATGATAACAATAGCAGTTACAACAACATTTGCTCCCATAAAAACCCCTCCTGTTTTCGTATGAAAATTCTTTATAAGTCCAGTTTAACACATTTACCGGGTAAGACACACAGCCGATTCTGTTAATATCCCACCAAATATGCTGATTCCTTTTCACCGCTTGACTTCTATGAAAAATCTAAATAAAATGAAAGCAGATCGGAGGGACTTTTCTATGTTGAAGATTGCCATCTGTGACGACAGCAGAGAGGACAGGAAGAGAATTCTTGACTTTGTACACGACTATTATAAAAAGCAGGCTATGGATGCTCAGATTGATGATTTTGAAACCGCTGAAACATTGCTTTCCGCGATAGAAACCTATGACATCTATTTACTGGATGTTATCATGCCCGACATGACTGGTATGGAGGCCGCTAAAAAGCTGGTTAAAAAGCTGGAGGCTCCTGTCATCGTATTTATTACTTCTTCTTTGGAATCCGCTGTAGACGGTTACCGTGTCAATGCCTCTGGTTTTGTCTTAAAACCCCTGGCAGAAAGGGATTTTGAAGAAACCTTAAGGCGGGTCATGGATCAAAACTTTAAATCCAGAGAGGCTGCCATTTCCATTGTACATAACCGGGTTCCCATGGAACTTAAACTAAACAGGATCGTTTACTTTGAAAACAGGCTGCACCGGGTTTACATTGTCTTAAAAAACGGAGAAATCCTTTCCGTGCATCAGAAGCTCAATGAGCTTCTGATAGAATTAATGCCCCAGAACTGCTTTCTCCGCTGTCACCAAAGCTTTATTGTTAACCTAAATCACGTGGAATCTTTGGAAGCCACAGGCTTTTTGATGACAAACGGAGATATGGTTCCAGTTTCCCGCAATTTTTACAAGGAATGTAAATACATTTACTATCATTATCAATTAAAGTGAGGCATCCATGAACGAAGCGGCATGCAATGTTATATTAAATCTGATCAATCTGGCAGTCCGCATGATGCCCATTTTTGTCTGTCTGGAGCCCAAAAGGAAGAACCGGGAGAACATTGCGGCAGTATCCGTCTATCTTTGGGTCATCATGGTCTCTCTCCAGTCCCTGTTTCCCATAAGGAAACCGGTGTTTCTTCTTATCCAGGGGATCTTTTCCTGCCTCTTCTTTCTTCTTCTCCTCATATTTTTTAATGGAGAACTGATTAAAAAAGTATATTTATATGTATCTGCCTGGCTTTTTGCTGTCCTATCCATGTCACTTAACGAGTTTGCCGCCTCAGTTTTGGGGAAATCCATTTTCCTTTCCTACAGCCAGATCTGCGTAATTGTTTCCTTTTTATCTGCCTGCGGCTTTTATGCTTTTGTCCGCTATTGGCTGAAATCCAGGACCGGCCAGCTTTTTGTCCAGCTGTCCAGGCGGTCCCATCTGCTCCTTGCCTCGTACCCGGCCATTTCCCTGGCTATTTCCCTGTTTGGCACGTCCACGATCTTTTCCAGAGAATCCCTTGCAAACAGAGGCTTTGAAGATGTGGTGTTCTATCTGGCCTTTTGTACCATGATCCTGGTGCTTTATGTTATGATCCTGGACGGAACTCTAGAGGCTGTCTCCAGAAAAAAAACAGAAGAAGAGCTTGTTTTTGCAAGGCAGCTTATCGGTAAGCAGCGAGAGCACTACAACCAGATGTTAGAACACGCCGATGAGCTTCGGATTATCCGCCACGATTTCAGGCACCATATCCACGCCCTTCTCCATATGGACAAAGATCAGCAGAAAAGGTACTTGCTTGATCTAAACAAGGAACTGGATACACCCAAGGAACAAAACTATTGTGAAAATCCGGCTGTCAACCAGGTCCTTCAGGAATATGGCACCCGCTGCCTGGAAAACCAGATCGAATTTATGGCAAGCCTGGATATATCCGCCCACATCCCGATTGATGACCTGACCCTCTGTATTGTCATTGGCAATCTCATGGAAAACTCCATGGAAGCCTGCTTAAAGCTCAGGGAAAACCGGTTCATCCATTTGCAGGCAAGGTGGATGCAGGATCATTTAATGATGCTTGCAGAAAATTCTTACAACGGCCAGATCAGGGAAAGCGGAGGAAAACTTTTATCCAGCAAGCAGGATGGGGGCCTGGGACTGTTAAGCATACGCAGAATACTAAACCGGCCGGGAGATGACTTTGATGTATGCTTTAACGATATCACCTTTACGGCTATGGTAAACATCATGGACCGCTCCGGCATCTGACCCAGAATGTATTGGCTCTCCAGTTGAATCTGATTTTACATAAGAATTATCTATAGAAATATCCTATAAATATACTGTATTTATAGGATATTTCTATTTGACTAATACATACAGTTAATACATAATAGAAAAGATTCTGATTCAAACCGCAGATTTTCCTGCGGAATTTTCATGTATTGATACAAAGCAAACCATACCAACAAATTAGGTGCAGCCGTGATTGAAATAAAAAATGTCAGTAAAACGTATGGAGATCTGCAGGTTTTAAATAACATCAGCCTTACCATAGAAGAAGGAGAGGCGTATGGGCTTGTAGGCCCCAGCGGAGTGGGAAAATCAACACTGTTAAATTGTCTGGCCGGACTGGATTCATATGAGTCCGGTTCTATTATTGTAGACAGCGTTCCTTTGGAAACCTTAGGTGAAAACCAGGCAAGGCTCTTTAGGAAAAATATGGGAATGATATTTCAGAACTTTTCCCTGGTAAACCGGAAAAATGTATTCCAAAACATTGCTCTTCCTATGGAATGCTGGAAAGTGCCCCGTTCCCAGATCAAAAAAAGAGTTCATGAACTGGCAGAAATGGTTGGGCTGGAAGATAAACTAAAAGCCAGGCCAGCAGAATTAAGCGGCGGGCAAAAACAGAGAGTCGCTATTGCCCGGGCCCTGACCATGAACCCCAAGTACATCCTTTCCGATGAGAGTACCTCTTCCTTAGATCCCAGTATCACCTCCTCCATATTAAATTTATTGGATAAGATACGCAAGGAAATGGGAATCACCATTATTATGGTTACCCACGAAATGCCTGTGGTACAGCAGTTCTGTCACAAAATGACCATTATGGAGGCAGGCAGGGCCGCAGTTTCGGGCGATGTGAGAGAGCTCTTCTTCCAAAAGCCCCCTGCACTGCAAAAGCTTTTGGGCATGAATGACGGGGAGATCCTTCCTGCTTCAGGGGTCAATGTCACCTTTCGGCTCGATTTTGATGCCCTTCTATGGGAATTAGGAAAATTGACAGATACCCCATATAAAATTGTAAATTCGGATTTTTATGAATTTCAAAACCAAAAACATGGAACTATAACCATTAATATTGATACAAAAGAGCTTCCCATTTGTGAGAACTATCTGCAATCCCATGGGATTCTTTACCGGATTGAGAGGAGTACGTTTTCATGAGCACCCTGACCCAATGGCTGGAAAGGTCATATTTAATTCAATATTTTCCATCGGTGATAATTCCCGCGATTTTTGCTACCCTTCAGATGGTATTTGTATCCGCCATTTTATCCATCTTTTTCGGCATGATCCTGGGCATCATCCTTTTTGTCACAGACAAGGACGGACTTTCTCCAAATAGGGCTGTAAATTATACTCTTGGGAAACTGACAGATATTGTCCGGTCATTTCCCACCATCATACTGATTGTTGCCATTGCCCCCTTAACAAGGCTGGTTCTTGGAACAAGAATCGGGGCAGAAGCAGCCATATTTGCAATCACCATTGGCTCTACACCCTTTGCCACAAGGATGACAGAGAATTCTCTTCAGACGGTAGATCCTCAGCTTATAAAAGCTGCAAAGGCTTTTGGAGCTTCCAAGCCTCAGATCATATACAAAATTATGCTGGTGGAAGCACTGCCCAGCCTTGTATCTAATTTCACCATCATGCTGATCAACATGCTGAACATGACCGCAATGGCAGGAGCCGTTGGCGCAGGTGGACTTGGAGCCGTAGCCCTTACGTACGGGTACCAGCGTTTTGATTATGCCATTATGTATTTTGTCGTTATTATTCTTATTCTGTTCGTTCTCCTGATCCAGGGATTAGGAAAAATGATATATAACAAGCTGAATTAGCAAAGGAGAAAATTATGAAAAAAGTAACCCTATGTCTCGCTCTCACTGCCATGGTGGCCATTGCAGCCACAACCGGCTGTGGAAAAAATGACACCCCAACAAAGGCAGCAGAAACTACTGTTGCACCGGAAAGTAAAGAAACAGCCAAAAACGAAGAAACCGGAAAAGAAGCTTCAAAAAAAATAGTGATCGGAGGAACCTCCATTTCCAAGGTTTATTACGACGCCATTAAGGATATTTTTGAAGCAAAAGGATATGAGACGGAATTTAAAACCTTTGATTCCAACCCCGTAGTTTTAGAGGCCTGTGCAAGTAAGGAAACAGACATGGCACTGGGACAGCACAAAAGGTTTGTCATGAGCTACAACCAGAACAATAACGCGGATCTTGATATGGCAAAGCCATATGCAATGTATACAGGAATCGGCCTGTATTCCGAAAAACATGCTTCTGTATCAGAATTCCCTGACGGAGCAAGAATTGCAGTAATGAATGACGCCATGAACGAGGACATTGCACTGCGGATTCTGGAAAGCCAGGGCCTGATCAAACTGAACCCAGACCAAAAGCAGGCAACCGTTGCCGATATCGTGGAAAACCCGAAAAAACTTGAAATTATTGAAATGGATCAGGGACAAACCGTAACCACTTTAAGTGATTTAGACGGCGCATGTGTATTCTTTACCCACATGGCTGCAGCAGGAAAAGATGCATCTTCCTATATTGCAAGGGATACTTCCATGATCAATTATCCCATGGGCGTTATTGTGAGAAAAGAGGACGCGGACTCTGACTGGGCAACTGCCTTTGCAGAATGCTTTAAGGATCCATCCGTTCAGGAAAAAATAAATAAAGCATTTCCAAACGTATTTGAATTCTATACAAGCGATGACCAGGTAAAGGAATAATGTCTGGCAATTGGAAGGATGATGTCACCAGATTATATGCCTCCCTGGACCTTTCCCGTAAGGCCGTGGGAGTAAAGCTGATGAAAACGGAAGCTGAATTCCAAAGCGCGGAAGCCATATACCCTCAAAAACCCATCCGTTACTGCCAGATGGTAAAAGGTGCCAGCGCAGGACACAGCATAAAGGCCAACGCAGAATCCTTTTCCTGCCAAAGCGGTCCAAGGGTCCTTGGAATTAATCCTGATGATTTAAAAAATGCCCATGGAGAAAACTGGTCCAGATTAGGCCTATACTCCAGTCAGGAACTAAGTGCAAAGGTAAGAGCAGGGCTTTCCTACTCACATCAGCCTATGTATGGAGTCCTGGTGCAGCCCTTGGAAAATTATGAGGAAGCGCCGGATGTCGTTGTGATTGTAACAAATCCTTACAATATCATGCGGATCACCCAGGGCTATGCTTATTCCTACGGAATGCCGGAGAATATTCATATGCTTGGCAACCAGGCCATTTGCCTGGAATGCTCTGCAAGGCCGTATGTGACACAGGACATGAATATTTCCCTTTTGTGCATCGGTACAAGGCATCTTGCGGGCTGGAAAACAGATGAGATGGCAGCAGGAATCCCTGCTTCCAAATTTTCCAAGGTTGTTGACGGAATCTTTCAGACCATCAACATCATGGAAGACGATGATAACAAAAAAAGAATTGCAAAGAATTTTAAGGAATGCGGAATTCCATTTGATATGAAGTATCAGTATAATTACTATAAGGATTGTTAGAAATTCTACCCAATTCTGTAAGGCAGGCATGGAGGTCTGTTACTGACCTTTATTTCTGCAAAAAAGGGGTATGTCAAATACTCTGTGCGTTAGTGCACGGTTTTTGACATACCCCTCTTAGTTAATACCACCATATTCAAATGGAATGAGGATATTAACCACTTTATTCTCTCTGTCTTTTTGTTGCATTCACAATGGATAATAAAATAACCGAACCAACAACGGAAACGACCAGGCTCCAGACATTAAATCCCGTAATTCCTGTTCCTCCCAGAAGGCCCATGATAAAACCACCGATTAATCCCCCGATAATTCCTACCATAATGTTGGCACCCGCCCCCATACTTTTATTATTACCGGTGAACATACTGGCAATCCACCCTGCAAGAGCACCAATAATAATCCAACTTATAATTCCCATCGTTTATTTCCTCTCTTTCAAAACTATATTTGCGTGAGGATCTGTCAATAAATATTGATCTGTATCAAAACCAAAAAAGCATCCACGCATTGACACACGGGATCCTAAATATCAGCTTTTATCCTCACTAGGTATTTATAGTTAGATTGTGCCATATTTGCATTTTTTATACATAAAATTACATTTATCTTTTTAGCTCAGTCAATCACTGGTTTTGCCAGAATAATCCTAATCAGATTTTTCGTTCCATGCAAATGGAATCCGGCATATCCGCATACTGACCATAATTGGGGATTATCTGATACCCTGCCTTTTTATACAGACAACAGGCAGCCTCTAAGGGCTTGCCAGTCTCCAGAATGCACCAGCCATATCCTTTGATTTTTGCCTTTGCTTCTAATCTACGAACCAATTCTGCCCCCAGCCCCATCTTCCGATGGGATGGCTCCACATAAATTCTTTTTAACTCTGCATGATCCTCATCATACATTTTAAAGGAGCCGCATGCAACCGGCTCACCCTTTTGGTAAACAACAATCACGTCATGAATGTTGTCTCTATGATTGTACTGTTCATACTGGCTTCTCTGAAACTTTCCGCCAACAATTTCATCAAGAGCACTGTCCAGCCTGGTGCAAAGCAATGCAAAATCCTGATTATCTCCATCCGTGTCTTTAAACTCCAATTCAGACTGATTCATCAAGTCAGCCTTTGCCTTTTTACTGAATTTACGTACAACCGCATCATACGCCTCATCAATCATCTGAAAAAGCATTTCCGTATCAGAGAACTCATCCAGATTAACCGTATTCCAATAAGGCTGCTGAACAGGAGGACAGTGATATCCCCGGATCACAATCCCCGGATAAAGCTGATGGTATAGATCTGCTTTATCTGGCTCACATTTTAAGGTGATCTTATAAAACCCTGCTTCCGGATTAAGCTGTGCAAATATCTTTCCCATGACCTTATAGCAGATCGGATACTCTCCAAATGGTCTTGTCTCATATGCTCCAGGATGCTTGAAACAGTATCTTTCTATTGCCTGGATTGTCTTTTTATTATTCTCCATGCCTTAACTCCTCAGCTATCTTTAAATTTACTTTTTATCAGTCGTTAATTGCCTCACCATAATTGGAACTGTGTCCAGGTTCCAGCAAGTCCCCCTTACAAAATCTTAACGCTTCCAGTCTTTTTGCCCGTGCAAATGCTTCCTTCAAAAATTCTTCTGCCGATAAATGCTTATAATCCCAATTCATGGCCTCTATTGCGGTTGCACCTGAGTACTCCTGTTCAGCAATTTTCCTCATGGCCTCAGGCCAGTCTATTGGTCCGTCAAAGGGTAACTGGTGTTGTCCATGGACTCCACCAATATCGTGTAAATGCAGTGCCATCATCCGGGGGCCATACATGGATAATAAGTCTTGGCCGGGATAATAGCGGTAATGATGTCCACAGTCATAACAAAATCCAATCCTGGGGGAGTCCACCTGCTCCAGCACATAGGCCAGATTGACCAGATTCTGTAAATTCTCAAAAGCAACATTAATCCCAAGCTGTTCCGCTTTTCCAGCGATTTTCTTGATTCTGTCCAGTCCCAAGGTGTTATACGGCTTGTCTTCGCCAGGCAGATGCACCACCATTGTGGAAATCCCAAATTCGGCACAGTCTGAAACGCATTGCAAATAGCAGTCAGCTAATGCTGCCCCATCCTGATTGTCCAGCCAGAGATGGTTTTGGTTATCCACCGGCGTGTGGATATTTTCTATAAAAAGACCTGCCTCTCTTGCAAGCTGCGGTGCGTTGCGGTAATAGTCCCTGCCAAAGCTTTCGCTCCACCATAATAAAACGCCGTCAAATCCAATCTTTTTTATTAACTGATATCGTTCCTTTATGGGCAATTTATAGCCAAACCAATCATAAATAGCAATCATAATCCGCCGCCTTTCTAGACTTTTCTATCCCACCTCACTGGCCTGTATATTCATTTGCTAATCATTATATATCAAATAGTTATTATTTACCAGAATCCCATAACAAAAAGTTTCAATCAGTTCATCACAAAAAAAGAGCCTGTAACTGATTTCTCCAAGAATCATACCAATCCTTGAACAATCAATAACAGACTCCCTTTTCATCATAAAGCTAAATCTCCATTGCTTTCAATTACCCTTTTATACCAGTCAAAGGACTTCTTCTTTCTCCTCTGCAGCGTCCCGCTTCCGTCATCTGCTTTGTCCACATAGATAAAACCATATCGTTTACTCATCTCCCCAGTAGAAGCAGATACAATGTCAATGCAGCTCCAGACCGTATATCCCATTAATTCCACTCCGTCCTCCATGGCTTCTTTCATTGCCTGAATATGACTTCTTAAATAATCAATGCGGTAATCGTCCTGTATGCTTCCATCCGCCATGATCTCATCCTTTGCACCCAGGCCGTTTTCAACAATAAACAACGGCTTCTGATAACGGTCATACAGCTGGTTCATGGTAATTCTAAGTCCCAGAGGATCAATGCTCCAGCCCCACTGGCTTGTCTGCAAATAAGGATTTTTCACAGAGCGGATGATGTTGCCATCATTTGAAACCTTATCATTCATATCCGCAGCCACGCAGCGGCTGGAATAATAGCTGAAGGAAACAAAATCCACCGTATTTTTTAAAATCTCCTGATCTCCCTCTTCCACAACAAGGCTGACTCCCTTGTCCTTTAAAAGCTTCCTGGCATACGATGGATAAGCTCCACGCACCTGTACATCAATAAAGAATAAATTTTCCTGCTCTTTCTTCACTGACTCCCAAACATCTTCAGGATTACAGGAATAAGCATAGAAGCTGCCTCCTGCAAGCATACACCCCACCTGATTTTCAGGATTCCATTCATGGGCCAGCTTTGTGGCCAAAGCGCTGGCCACTAAAATATGATGAGCTGACTGGTAAGTGACCTGGGCTTTATTTTCCCCCTTTTGGAATGCAATTCCCGCACCGGAAAATGGACTGTGCAATATAATGTTAATTTCGTTAAAAGTCAGCCAGTATTTTACTAATCCTGAAAATTCCTTAAAACAAACGTTTGCGTAGCCCAGAAAAAAATTCAAAACCTTTCTGTTTCTCCAGGAACCGTATTTCTTCACCAGTCCCATAGGAATATCAAAGTGGCATAAGGTCACCAAAGGCTCGATACCATATTTTTTGCACTCCAGAAACATACTGCGGTAAAAATCGATTCCCGCCTGGCTGGGCTTTTCCTCGTCTCCCTCAGGGAAAAGCCTTGACCATGAAATAGAGGTGCGGAATACTTTAAAGCCCATTTCTGCCATGAGAGCAATATCTTTTTTATAATGGTGATAAAAATCAATTCCCTCATGGCTTGGATAATAATTCCCCTCCTGCAGTTCAGGGCAGGAAACATTCCCTGTTTTTATCCTCAGTCTATCCACTCCATGAGGAATCATGTCAATATTACTCAACCCCCGGCCACCTTCTCGAAAAGCACCCTCCGCCTGATTGGCTGCGATGGCACCTCCCCACAGGAAATTCTCAGGAAATCTAAAATCGCTCAAATCATTCCTCCTCTTCCGGAAGATCCTCAAAACCAATTACTAAAGTCAATACAAATGACATGACAATGGACAAAATGGTAATACCGGCAATCCATGCGATACTGGTTCCCGGGTGCTCCGGATCAATAAACTGAACTCCTGTCAAGACACTGGGTGCAACCATGGAGCGGCTGGCAAGCCCTCCGATTCCTGCTAAACAGCCGCACACAAACCCAGTGATCAAGGAAGCAATTAACGGACGTTTCAAACGAACGGCCACACCGTAAAGGGCTGGTTCTGTTGTCCCTGCGATCAAGGCGGAAGAAGCAGCCGCAAGAGCAGTCTGGCGGAGCTCCCGGTTCTTGGTTTTTAAAGCTACTGCCAAGGAAACACCGCCAAGAGAAAGGTTTGCGCCAATTTCAGAGGGCATTACGGTTCCTTCCATTCCTGTGTCAGAAATGGTCTGCAAAATCGTGGGGGTAAATACCCGGTGCATACCCGTAATAACCAGTAATGGCCAAAGAGCGCCCATAATACCAACTGCAAGAAATCCAAGCTTTGATTGTACAAAAAATACGAATTTAGAAATTGATCCACCAATTAAAATTCCAGCAGGTCCAATGATTAATATGGCAATTGGTGCTGCAATTAATAAAATCAGCATTGGTTTTAAGAAGTTTTTCGTCACTGCAGGCGTAATTTTATCAACGCCCCGTTCAATATAGGATAAAATCCAGGTCATGCAGATTGCCGGAATTACTGTATAAGTATATTTTACAGATGCAATCGGTACTCCCAGAAAATGGGCCGCCGTATCACCCACAGTTACCGCCTCCATCAAGCCGCGGAAATCCGGATGAATTAATGTTCCCGCAATAGCAATGGAGAGAAACATATTGGTTTTAAACTTTTTAGAAGCAGAGGCAGCTACCATTACAGGCAGAAAATAAAAAGCCCCGTCACCAATGGAGTTGATGATCTTGTAAGTGTCGCTGTCTGCTGACAGTATATTTGCCATAGCCAGCAGCATAACCAGCAATTTCACCATGGAACCACCAATAATTGCCGGAATTAATGGAGACATGGTTCCTACAACCGCATCTAACATGTTATTACCAATTTTCTTTAAGGTCAAAGGCTCTTTCTTTTCTCCTCTTGCGACCTTACTCTCTTCCCCAAAGTTTCCTAACTTTAAGACTTCCTGATAGGCCGTTCCCACATGGTTGCCAATAATGACCTGAAACTGCCCCCCTTGCTTTACCACTCCCATAACACCGTCAATGGCTTTGACTGCCCCTTCATTTGCCTTGCTTTCATCAATTAAAACAAATCTCAAACGGGTCATACAGTGGGTAAGATTGGAAATATTATCAACTCCCCCAATATTTTCCACAATCGCTTTTGCTACAACCGCATAATCTCTTGCCATTTCTTCATTCCTCTCTTATCAATTGATAAATACCCAAAGTGCTTTGCTGATTGTGATTATACTGTCTCTCAAATCCGTTGTCATCATTTCTTAGGCGTAAAAAAACAAGTGACAACGTTTCTCACTTGTTTCTTTCACGTAACAGTATGTTTTTTAATTGTGGATTTATTATTTTAAAGTATTGTCCGATCCTTCAGAAGTATACCGGTACAGCTTTTTACCCAACCGTTCCACAATGCTCATGGCAGGCATCTGGGTAGTGATGTCGTAAACCTTTAACCGCATATAAGTCACATAATAAGCTATATTGTAATCCGATAATTTCGCCACAGTACAGTTTTCTGTATTGGTCACACTGAATATCTGGCAATTTTGTTCCTTAAAGCGGATCACATGTCCAATGGTATCATTGGACTCCCCTGAAACCGAAAACACAATAACAAGGGCATTTTCAAAAAACTTGCTTTCAGTCGGATAATGGGGTTCATCAATATAAAGGCAGAACTTACCCATGCTGGAAAAATACCTTGCCCCGTATTTAGCCACAATTCCCGACATGCCGCTGCCCACAAAGATCACATGATCAGCACTGACAATCACTTCCGTCATCATATCCAGCTTTTTCTCAAATTCTTCGGAAGTGGTTTTCTTTAAAAAGTCAATAACTTCTGTCACATCATCCGCTGCATGCAGTTCTTTTCCCCTATCAAAATACTGCTTCAGCCTGATTTTAAACTCTGCATAGCCGTTACAATCCATCTTCTTACAGAAACGCAAAACCGTGGAAGTGGACACATGGGCTTCTAAAGCCAGCTCCCTGATTCTCATATACTTCACTTTATCATAGTTTTTCGTCACATAACGATATACTTCCATTTCCAGATCATTCAGTGACTTTACCTGCTCCACACGAAACATCCCTGCGCCCCCTTTTTCACTTAACTATATCACTCTGCATAAAAAAGAACAAGCATATGCGCAATGCCTGTACCAGACTGTCACCAATCTGGCAGGTAAAGAGCAGATGATGCCGTGTCAGTATGTGTTAAGCCTGTTCCGCCTGATTCTGGAACTGACTCATATACAGTCTTTCATAAAATCCTCTTTTTGATATTAATTCCTCATGAGTCCCCTGTTCAATAATGGTTCCTTCATTCATAACCAGGATGAGGTCAGCATTTCTGATGGTTGATAGACGGTGGGCAATCACAAAGCTGGTTCTTCCCTTCATGATATTTTTCATAGCCGTCTGAAGCATTAGCTCAAGTCTGGTATCCACGGAGCTTGTCGCTTCATCAAGGATTAAAATAGCCGGGTCCGCCAGGAACGCTCTTGCTATGGTTAAAAGCTGCTTCTCACCCACGGATACGTTGGAGGATTCCTCATTTAATATCATATGGTAGCCATCTGGCTGTGTTTTAATAAAATGATTTACGTTTGCTGTCTTTGCAGCATTTTCAATCTCCTTTTGGGCTGCATTCTCTTTACCGTACTTTATATTATCTGCAATTGTTCCGTTAAACAGCCAGGTGTCCTGCAGCACCATACCAAAGATAGAGCGGAGATCATCCCGCTTCATATCCTTAATCTTCACGCCGTCAACCTTGATTGCCCCCTCATTTACGTCGTAAAAACGCATTAAGAGGTTGATCAGAGTGGTTTTTCCTGCACCAGTAGGCCCGACGATGGCCACCATTTGACCACTTTTCACATTTATATTCAAATGCTCAATGAGCATGTTATCCTTGGTGTACCCAAAGGATACATCTTCAAAGACAACATTTCCCTGCAAATCATCTATTTTTACGGGATTAGATGTTTCCGGTACTTCCTCCGTTTCAGAAAGAAAACCAAATACCCTATCCGATGCTGCCATGGCAGATTGAATGGAGGCGGATAATTGCGCCACCTGCTCCAAGGGCTCATTTAACTGCCACATATAGCGGATAAATGCCTGAAGCTGTCCAACTGTTATGGTACCTGAAATCGCAAATATGGCACCTAATATGCAAACAGCTACAATTCCTATATAAGTAATAAATGAGATCAGAGGTGACATCAGTCCGGAAATAAACTGTGCCTTAAATCCGTTTTCGCAAAGATTATGGTTAATCTCCTTAAACTCCTCGATGGAATCTTCCTGCTTACCATACAGCTTGATCTCCGTTAATCCTGTGTACCTTTCCTGAATATAGCCGTTTAAATCACCTAGCGCCATCTGCTGCTTCTCAAACATAGCAGAAGAACGGTTCATAATAAATTTCATGATCAAAGCGCTTCCAGGTATGAGCAAAACAGCAACAGCGCCCATAGTGGGGTTAATATAAAACATTAATACAATTGCCAGAGTAACAGATAAGAAGGCACTTAATATTCTTGACAAACTCTGCTGCAGGGCATTTGACATGGTATCGATGTCATTTGAAATGATGCTGAGAATATCTCCCACCGTCCGTTTATCAAAATAGCCGACAGGAAGCTTTGTAATCTTTCTCTGCACATGGTTTCTCAAATCACGCATTGTGTTTTGAATGCCATTGGTTAAAAAATATTGAGAGCCAAAGCTGCTGAGTATGTTTCCTATATAAATGGCCAGCAGCAGCTTTAAGATTTTAATAACATAGGAAAAGCTGATAGAGGCCCCTGGAACTTTGTTGGCAATATTTACAACATCATCCTTAAGCCTTGTAGTAATCAGGCCTTCCACCATGGGTGATGCTGATAAAAAGGCAGAGTAGCTTATGGTAAGGAGAATTGCCGCTATAAAAAATTTCAAGTACGGTTTTATATAGGGAAATAATTTTTTCATCGCTCCAATTCCTCCTTTGTAAGTTGTGAATCTGCAATTTCATAATATACACTGCAGGACTTTAATAATTCTCTGTGTGTTCCCACACCAACTACTTCGCCTTCATTCAGCACTATGATTTTGTCCGAATTCATGATGGTACTGATTCTTTGCGCAACAATAAATACAACGGATTCTTTTGTTTCTTTCTTAAGCTCTGCACGCAGGGAAGCATCTGTTTTATAGTCAAGAGCAGAAAAACTGTCATCAAAAATATATATTTCAGGCTTTCTGACCAATGCTCTTGCAATGGAAATCCGCTGTTTTTGGCCTCCTGAAACATTCTTTGCACCTTCGCTGATATATTCCTGCAGCCCATCCGGCTTATCCTCAACAAATTCCTTTGCCTGTGCCACTTCAACCGCATGATTGATTTCTTCGGGTGTGGCACTGGGATTGCCGAATTTAATATTTTCTTCTATGGTTCCTTTAAATAAAAATGCCTTTTGAGGGATAAAACCGATTTTCTGACGGAGCGCCTTTAAATTATAGCTGCGTATATCCACACCATCAATTTTAATAGAACCATTTGTCACATCATAAAATCTTGGAATTAAATTAATTAAAGTACTTTTCCCGCTGCCCGTGCTGCCGATGAACGCAATGGTTTCTCCCTTGCTGGCAGTAAACGATACATCCCTGATCACAGGAAGCTCGCCATCCGGATACTGAAACGTAACATGGTCAAATTCCACCTGACCTTTATTTTCAGCCGTAATACCCAGGGGGGGATTCTTCACCAATGGTTCTACTACTAATAATTCCTGAATACGGTTTGCAGACACCTGTGCTCTGGGATACATTACAAATACCATGGAAAACAGCATAATTGAAAACATTGCATGAAACTGATACTCTAAGAAAGCAACCAGCTGGCCAACCTGTAAGGTGCCATGATCAATCATGACGCTTGATATCCAAAACACTGCCATCATTGCAAGGTGCAGCAAGAAGAAAAAGGCCGGCTGAGTAAATGACATAATTTTATATAACTTCTTTGAATAAACAGCATATTCGTCATTGGTATCTGCAAAACGTGCTGACTCATACTCACTTTTCCGAAAAGCTCTGATTACACGGATCCCTGTCAGACTTTCTCTTGAAATCCGGTTCAGCCGGTCCATACCTTTTTGCTGCTTCTCGGATAGGGGATTGGTCAATCTGGCAATGACAACCACACCCAATACAATAAACGGAAGGCTTCCTCCAATGACCATGGAAAGATTGACACTTGTTCTGATGGTCATAAAAACACTGATAAAAATCATGACCGGCGCCAAAAGTGCAGTCCGAAACAACAGATTAGAGAACAGCATTAACTGGAAGGCATCATTCGTTGTCCGTGTTATCATGGAAGATACACCAAATTTATTGTATTCTGTATGGGAGAATCTCTGGGACTGAGCAAACACATCATTTCTGATATCACGGATCATATAAGTAGAAATTCTTGATGAAGCATAAGTCAATAAAATGGTCCCTGCACCACCAAAAATACAGACAATCAGCATGACACCGCCCATGTTCTTAATATAAGCGATATCGCCTTTCCCTATTCCATTATCAATCATCCACGCCATGACTGTGGGAATACCCAGCTGCACTGCTACAAAGCTAAAAATTCCTACGATATTTAACAGAATCAGTCTGGGATATCTTATTAAATATTTTAACATTAATTGCATCACATAGCTCCTTTTGTTTTACTGAATAAAACTCAAATAATTTCAGCCATATTCCTTGACAGGAACAGGCCGCCTGACTATTATAAACTATAAGGTTGTCTTATAGTCAAGAAAAAACTCAAGATAAAATATTAACCCGATGCCCCATAAAAGGCAGCTTAGAAAGGTAATTCTATGTCAGAAAATAAAAACGAATACTTAACAACAGGAGAATTTGCAAAAATCTGCGGAATCCCCAAGCATATCTTATTTTATTATGATCAGATAGAACTTTTCCAACCTGAAATCACAAAGGAGAATGGCTACCGCTGCTACTCCTTCCGGCAATTTGATACTTTTTCTATTATTTCTGCTTTAAAAAGGCTGGGAATGCCATTAAAAGAGATTAAAAATTATATGGACGAAAGAAACCCTGAAAAGTTGATCGATTTGCTGGAACAAAAATCAAATGAAGTGGAAAAAGAAATTGTAAGATTAAAAAATACAAAGCATGGGATAGATTTTCTAATGGACTTAACTGAAAGTGCCTTATCTGCAGAATACAATATCATTAAGCCCGCTTATCACAAAAGCATGAAGGCTCTGTGCAGTACCTATAAGGATAATGGCAAAGACGATTCATATACAAATTTTCTGACAGAACTGATTGCATTCCGCAATGACAGCAACGCAAGCATGATTGATTTTCTGGGCGGTTCCCTTACCATTGAGAATATCCGAAAAAAAAGATTTGACAGCTTCTCTTATTTGTACACAAAAACAAACAATGCTGATAAGAAAAAAAACACTCTGGTACGAAAGGAAGGCTGGTATCTTCAGGTCTTCTATAAGGGAAGTTATAAGAACATCTGTGAGATGTATTCAAAGATACTGCAGTATGCACAGGAACATCAGATAACACTTGGAAGAAATGCTTATGAAGAATATCTGATCTTTGAGATCGGTACAAAAAACAGAGATGAATATGTGACATTAATATTAGTTGAAATTGATGGAGAACCACAGTAACATGAAACCCAGCTTTACATTTGCTCATTTTCACCACATCCCGTTCAGCTGCCTGTGAAATCTTTACAGATACAGTTTTCCTTGTCGGTTGTAATGTCGCAGAAAAACTGCTTCGTTTTGCTGATAATAGCTTCATTCAAAGAGTAGTGGGTCCATTTCCCCTCATTCCTTCCCTTCACAAGACCACAGTCACACAGGATCTTCATATGATGGGAAAGCGTGGATTGGGACATTTCAAATTTCTCTAAAATTTTACAGGCGCAAAGCTCGCCGCAAGAGAGCATGTGGATAATCATCACTCTTTTGGGGTCCCCAAGCGCCTTAAATACCTTTGTATATTCCTCATAGTTTTCCATATCAGCACCTCACATCCATAGCTTTCGATACCATAATTATATGTTTCAGATCGAATGATGTCAATATGATTTTATGATATTCCGTGCTGATTGATCATATATATCGTACTTTCCTGTTCAGCAAAAAAGACCCCACACTCTCGTGTGAAGTCTTTCCATATCACGAAACTCTCTCTCAAGCCAGTAAATCAGCCGGAAAAATCATCCCGCTTTTGATTGAGTTTTGAATAAACGCCTTTGCACCACTGACAAACCCTTATAAAATAAGGATTTATTCCATCGTATAAGGCATCAGAGCGATGTGTCTTGCTCTCTTTATTGCAACGGTAAGCGCTCTCTGGTGCTTTGCGCAGTTACCTGTAATACGTCTTGGAAGAATTTTGCCTCTTTCAGACACGTATCTTTTTAATTTATTTACATCTTTGTAATCAATAACGCCGTTCTTCTCTCCGCAGAATACGCATACTTTTTTTCTTCTGCGCATGCCGCCTCTTCTGATCTTAGCGCCATCAGCTTTATCATTCTTATTATATGCCATTGGAACTACCTCCTGTTAGATTTAGTTGAATGGAAGTCCTTCGTCTTCGACTCCATCCGGAATATTCATAAATCCATCGCCGATCGCACTGGAAGGAGCCGGCCTGGAGACCGGCTGATAACCGCCGCCTTCTCCGGACGTTCCGCCCTTGCTGTCTGCGAATTCCTGATCTTCTATAACGATATCAGTTGTATAAACCTTAATGCCTTCTTTATTCGTATAACTTCCAGTCTGGATCCTTCCGGATATCAGTACTCTCATACCCTGACGGAAATATTTCTCAGCAAATTCTCCTGCTTTGTCAAATGCAACGCAATTGATAAAATCAGCAGTCTGCTCATTGCCGTCCTGATTTCTGCGGCCTCTGCGGTCAACCGCAAGGGTATACCTTGCAATGGCCATAGAGCGCTCTCCCTGGGAATATCTTACTTCTGGATCACGGGTCAATCTGCCCATAAGGATAACTCTGTTCATACGATCACACTTTCTTTATCTATTATGCCTCTTGTCTTACGCATAAGTATCTGATGACAGGCTCCATAATGCGAATGTGTGCTTCCAACTCGTTGGGAGTTGTGGAATCGCCATCAAATTTGATGAAGTAGTAGAATCCTTCTTTCATTTTCTGAATCTCGTAAGCTAATCTCTTCTTACCCCATT
>JAEWRS010000302.1 GCA_023398855.1 Bacillota bacterium | reverse complement strand
TCTGATTCTCCATCTCATGAACCAGTTCCTGGATTTTTTGACTGGCTTCTTCTTCTGTCATGCCTCCCAGATTGTATTCTCCCACGTATATTCCATCCGGCAGAGTATCAGCCATAACATGGTTGGGAGAGAGAAATCCAATTCCTGCTGCTATAATTACTGCCGCCAGGCTCATGGACAAAGTTTTCTTTTTCATATTTATTCCTCTTACGCTGCTGTTGCGCTAGTGTGCTGCCAATATTCCTCCTGGCGCGCTTACATGAACTGAAGCATCATCGGAAGCACCATGGCAGCAATCAGCAAAATAACTACTAGAATCAAAACTACAGATAAAAATTTTCTGTTGTTCTTATTGTTAAAGTTAATCATACGTTATCACCTCTCTTATATTCTTCCATACTGTGCTATGATTTTATCCGTAATTCTTGATATTTCATTTCTGGACAAATGATCCGTTTGCACAGATAAAACTATTTTATGATATTTTAATAAATCCTGCAAGTGTTCTTTTTGCCTTTTTGAGGCCGGCTGTTCCCTTTTTGCCTTATAAGCCAAAGCCTGAGGGCCAAAAGCTTCCGGCGACTCATCTTCGAACTGTCTTGCCATTTCCTGATAAAGCCCGTGAGCCGCTTTCGCATCTGCAAGCGCCCGATGACATAAGGTCTGCGGGATGCCGAAATATTGGCATGCGGCCGTTAAATTCTTTTTTCCATCCAGCGGCATAAATTTTCTGGCAAGCTTAAGGGTATCAATTCCCTGGCGCTCAAAGCTGCGGCCATCGTTAATCGCTGCACGCTTTAAAAAACTGTAATCAAAAATGACATGGTGGCCCAGGATTGGTAAGTCTTCTGCAAATTCCAGAAATCCTCCCAGCACCTCTCTGATCCCGGGGGAAGCCTCCAATTGATGGTCACTGATACCGGTAAGAATGATCACACGGATATCCAGCTTCCTGTAAGGGTTCACAAAGGTCTCGTAGCTTTCCATTATCTGTCCATCCACCACCTTTACTGCTCCGATCTCAATGATCTTATCCAGCTTTGGATCAAGGCCGGTGGTTTCCAAATCTACGGCAATATAGGATGATACCAAATTAAGCCTCCTTCTTCTGACATGACTGCACTCCAGCGCTGGGACAGAGAGTTTGTAAAAAGCACTGGCTGCACTTAGGACTTCTTGCTACACATATGGACCTTCCAAGAGTAATGATCTGGATATTCCATAAAATCCAGTGATCTCTGGGAAGCACCTTCATCAGCTCATATTCGATTTTCTCCGGATCTTCTGCTTTTGCAAAACCCAGCTTTTGGGATATCCTTTTTACATGGGTATCAACCACAATACTAGGTTCGTTATACACGTTTCCCAGAATTACATTGGCGGTTTTCCGTCCCACTCCTGCAAGGGAGGTCAGCTCCTCTATTGTCCCCGGAACCTCACCTGCGAATTTTTCTACCAGATCCTGACAGCAGGATCTGATGTTTTTAGCCTTCATATGATAAAAGCCAAGTGAATGAATATCCTTTTCCAGTTCCTTTTGGTCTGCCTGGGCAAATTTCAGCGGAGAATCGTATTTCCGGAACAAGTCCGGTGTCACCGTATTCACCCTGGCATCGGTGCACTGGGCACTTAATATAACTGCGATCAAGAGCTGCCAGGGACTTTCATGGTTTAAATAACATATATAATCGGTACCATATTCCCGGTCAAGAGCCTCAAGCACCTTTAATACCCGGGCCTGCCGCTCTGCTTTTGTCTCTCTCTTTGCCATTGCTTTCCTCCTGATGAATCAAAGGGACATACCATACATCCGCCTGATTCACATACTACCGGCCAAAATACATGTTTCTTTCAGCCTTTTTCCATATTCCAAGCTCATAAGCCGCCGCATTATGAGTTAAAGCATCTCGCTTTTTGTAATCGAAAAGTACTGCTCTTCCATCCCGGAACACCTCTACATGAGCCATTTTTATAAGCTGTCTTGCCTCGTAGCCTTCATATCCATCCTTTAAATACTGGAATTCAGCTGCCTCAGCCTCGAAAAATGCCCTCACCTGATCCTTATATGGCTCCTGGTCCGCCGCAAAGAGAGGCCGGCTTTTTAAATTCTCCCTCAAATAAAGATCATATACCAGAAGATCCCGGTACATGGAACATTTTAGGGGCACTCGGCTGTAAATGAACCTTTCCAGTATCTCATATCTGGCCATCCGGCTGTGGCTGATACCTGACAGCTCCTGTTTATCATAATATTCGGCTAATGCCTCAAACATATCAAAAGGTGTATCAAACTCTTTATGAAGTTCATGGACGGTCATACGGAACTGTCCGCTGTTCCCATAAATTTCCAGCATTTCTTCCAGGCCCTTCAGTTTTAACACCCCGCCATAATCCAGCCATTTGGTGGACAATACCTCATAAGGCGGCTGGTCTTTAAATTTAATCCCATATTCCTGTGACTTTTCCCACATAAAAGAGCCTTTTAATACCTTTAAGAATCCCAGCTGAAGCTGCTCCGGCTTCAGCTCATAAACCTGGTTAAAGGAATTGCGGAAGCTTTGGTAATCCTCCCAGGGAAGCCCTGCGATTAAGTCCAGGTGCTGATGGATGTTTCCAAAACTGTTGATTTTTCCTACAGTCTCCTTTAAACGGCCTAAATCCATGGTTCTGCGGATCTCCTTGATGGTGTCCGGGTTAGTACTCTGAACTCCCACTTCAAGCTGAATAAGCCCCTTCCTCATCCCTGACATGAGTTCCAGTTCTTCCTCATTCAAAAGATCTGCGGAGATTTCAAAATGAAAATTAGTTATCCCATTATCATGTTCAAGGATATGACGCCAGATGGCCATGGTGTGCTTTCTGCTGCAGTTAAAGGTTCTGTCTACAAACTTCACCTGGGGGACTCTCTGTTCCAGAAACACATCCAGCTCCTTTAACACCAGCCTCGTATCCCGCAGCCGCACGGACTTATCCAGAGAAGAAAGACAATAGCTGCAGGAAAAAGGACAGCCCCGGCTGCTCTCATAATAAATAATACGGTTCTCAAACCCTTTTAAACCGTTGTAAAGAAAGGGTATGGTGCTCATATCAATCACTGCCTTGGGGGGACTTTCTATTATATTTCCTGTCTCATCTCTAACAGCAGTACCGTCTATGGCTTGAAAAGAACTGCTTTCCCAGACAGTTCTTCCGCGTTTTATATAACGCCGTACTACCTCTGAAAAGGTCTCTTCCCCTTCGCCCATCATGATCCCATAAATCCCGGGTTCCCTTTTTAAAAGTTCAGATGCATCATAAGACACCTCGGGACCTCCCAGCCAGATCTCCACATGAGGGAGAACCTTCGGAAGGTCCCGGACCAGCTC
>JAEWRS010000298.1 GCA_023398855.1 Bacillota bacterium | reverse complement strand
TCCTTTGATATCATGG
The DNA here is from genome assembly GCA_023398855.1 of Bacillota bacterium. Classification (GTDB taxonomy): domain Bacteria; phylum Bacillota; class Clostridia; order Lachnospirales; family Lachnospiraceae; genus Lacrimispora. The sequence goes on along the minus strand of JAEWRS010000298.1, from coordinate 3,889 downwards.
CTCTTCATTTTCTGGTATTTAAGATTTGTGACTGGATTTATGCCCGGATGATACTGGAACCCGCAGAAAATCAGGGAGGTTTCCCCCATTCTTATCCCGAGCTACATGTGATTTACCTCATTTTGGGAGTGATTCTCCCGGTGTTTTTTGCCATAGGATCCAGAAAAACCATTCATGGCCTGGGACTGGTACTTCGGACCTGGGCAGGCAAGCCGCAGAAATAATCGGTTTGGCTGGTTGGGAAAGATATATGCTATAATAAACAGGAAGCACTCGGGGATTTTTCGAGTTGCACTGCTTAACTATTATAATACCATTTGAAGAAATATCAGGAGGGTAACGATATGCAGGCAATTTTACTGGCAGGAGGCCTTGGCACCAGACTCCGTTCTGTGGTGAGTGACCGGCCAAAGCCCATGGCACTGATCGGAGATAAACCATTTATGGAATATGTTGTAATGGAGCTGATCAGAAATGGAGTAAAGTCAATCATTTTTGCCGTAGGATATAAAGGCTCCATGGTAGAAGAATACTTTGAAGATGGGGCTCAATGGGGAATCCATGTGTCATATGCCTATGAAGAAGAGCTTTTAGGAACAGCCGGTGCCATTAAAAATGCCGGTGCTAAAGTAACAGAAGACCAGTTTCTCGTATTGAATGCTGACACCTTTTACCGTATCGACTACAGCAGACTGACCGCACTTGGCAAGGAACGCGGCCTTGACCTGGCTCTGGTGCTGAGGGAGGTGCCTGATGTGTCCCGCTACGGGCAGGCTGCGCTTCAGGATGGCTGGCTTAAAACCTTTAATGAAAAGACTGATGAAAAGCGCAGGGGAACCATAAACGGTGGCATATATTATCTCAGGAAGGAACTTCTTGATGAGATTCCCCAGGGAAAGGTGTCCTTAGAGCAGGAGATGATTCCTAAATGGCTTTCAGAAGGCAGGAAAATAGGCGGTTTCATAAGCGATGGTTATTTCATAGATATCGGCGTTCCGGAGGATTATTACCGGTTTGGAGAAGATGTGAAGAAGAAAGAGGTGAGCTTATGGTAATCAGAGGACGTGCTCCCTTGCGGGTGAGCTTTGGCGGCGGGGGGACAGATGTGGCCCCCTTCTGTGTTGAGCAGGGAGGGGCAATTATCGGCTGCACCATTAATAAATACGCATACTGTTCCATCGTTCCAAGGGAAGATGACCAGATTATCGTCCATTCTCTGGATTTTGACATGACCGTGAAGTACAATACCAAAGAAAATTATGTATATGACGGGCGCCTGGATCTGGTAACAGCAGCATTAAAGGCAATGGACATTAAACAGGGATGTGAGGTGTACTTGCAGTGCGATGCCCCTCCTGGTTCAGGCTTGGGTACCTCCTCCACTGTTATGGTGGCTCTTTTAACAGCCATGGCTAAATGGAAAGGCGTGGAAATGGACAGTTATGCCATGGCAGACTTAGCCTACCAAGTGGAGAGAGAGGATCTAAGAATTGACGGCGGATATCAGGACCAGTATGCAGCCACCTTTGGAGGCTTTAATTTCATTGAGTTCCATGGCCGTAATGACGTGGTGGTTAATCCTCTCCGGATTAAAAAAGAGATCATACATGAATTGCAGTATAATCTCCTTCTGTGTTATACAGGTAATATCCATGTATCTGCCAACATCATTAAAGATCAGGTAAAGAACTATGAAAAGAAGGATCCCTTTGATGCCATGTGCGAGGTAAAGGCACTTGCCTATGCCATGAAGGATGAACTGCTTAAAGGAAATCTTTATAGCTTTGGAAAACTTCTGGATTATGGCTGGAAGAGCAAGAAGCGCATGAGCAGCAAGATCTCTACCCCTCATATTGACGTGCTTTATGAGGAGGCACTGAAAGCCGGTGCCCTGGGAGGAAAGCTTCTGGGGGCTGGCGGCGGCGGATTCCTTTTGGTGTACTGCCCATATAATGTCCGCCATAAGGTGGCGGCCCGCATGGAAGCGGCAGGGGGACAGCTAACGGACTGGAACTTTGAACTGAGAGGGGCCCAGGCCTGGATCACCGACGAAAAAAGGTGGAATTATGAAGAGATCAAGGTTGCCATACCAGGAGGCGAATATCATTTTCCATTGCAGTGATCGAAAAATGGCAGCGCAAGGAGGAAGGAGTCATGGATAAAATCGTATTTTTAGACCGGGACGGCACCATCAATGAAGAGGTGGAATATTTACACCGGCCTGAAGATCTGGTGATCCTTCCCGGAGTGGCGATGGCTTTGAGGCGGCTGAGAGAGCAGGGCTTCAAGCTTGTGGTTGTCACCAATCAGGCTGGAGTAGCAAGAGGTTATTACGGGGAAGAGGATGTGAAAGCCCTGCATGAATACTTAAACCGGCAATTGTCAATGGATGGAGCTTTCATAGACTGCTTTTATTACTGCCCCCATCATCCGGTATACGGGATCGGAAAATACGGCCGGGCATGCCATTGCCGGAAACCGGAAACCGGAATGTTTGAGATGGCTGAGGAACGCTTTCCAGTGGACAAGTCCCGCTCCTATATGATCGGAGACAAGCTTTTGGATATGGAAGCCGGAAAACGGTATGGAGTTGGCACGGTTTTGGTTGGAACCGGGTACGGAAAGGAATTATATAGCGGCTTGTCTCAGGAAGAGAAAACCAATTCTTTTGATTATTATGCACCCACTATGAAAGAAGCCGTGGACTGGATACTCAACAGAGAAGGAGTGTAAAAACATGGAACCAATGAACCATTTAGAGGAACTCATCAACCGTTATCCCGTACTGGCAGGCGTAAAGCCTCAGATCAGGGAAGCATATGAGATTCTGGAAACATGTTATAAAAACGGCGGAAAGCTTTTGATTGCCGGGAACGGCGGAAGCTGTGCTGACGCAGAGCATATTGTGGGAGAGCTGATGAAAGGCTTTGTGAAACGCCGCCCTGTTTCAGAAGCATTTGCAGACAAGCTGTCAGAGACAGACCCGGAGCTTGGAAAAGTGCTGGGAGAAAAACTTCAGGGAGGGCTTCCTGCCATTGCCCTGACCGGTCATTCAAGCCTTGCCACGGCATTTTTAAATGACGTGGACGGAGAAATGATTTACGCCCAGCAGACCAACGGATATGGCAGGGAGGGCGATGTGCTATTGGGCATATCCACCTCTGGTAACGCCAAAAACATCATGTATGCAGTGACAGTGGCAAAGGCCATTGGCATGAAGACTATTGGCCTTGCGGGAAAAGACGGAGGACTTTTAAAAAAATCAGCGGATGTAACCATCGTTGCTCCGGAAATGGAGACATTTAAGATACAGGAGCTCCATCTTCCCATATATCATGCCCTCTGCCTGATGCTAGAGGAGCGGTTCTTTTAAGCTGAGCTGTAACAATGATCACATTTTCTATAAAGAGATGTGCAGATTAATGCAAGAAAGGGGCGAAAGATGAAAGACAGACAGTGGATATCAGAGTGGAAGGACGAACTCATTGCAGCCGTACTTTTACTGGGCTTTGCATTTTTCATAAACAGGGGGATTGAAATAAAAGGACTTTACATGGATGATTTATACCTCTGGTCCTGCTATGGTGAACAATCCTTCCGGGAATTCGTATTCCCCCTGGGAAGCACCCGGTTCCGCTTTGTTTATTATCTGGCGGCCTGGCTGGAGCTGATGGTCTCCGGCAGCCATATCAACTGGTTTGTGCCCTTTAATATCATTCTGAATGGCTGCATAGCCTACACGGTCTACCGGTTCGGGAGACGTTTGTCAGGCAGGTGGCTGATGGGCTTTTTCTGCGGGATTCTTTACCTGCTTTCCCGGATGTCGTATTACCAGATCAGTCAGGTATATGGTCTGATGGAAAGTTTGGCTTTATGGACTGCCATAGGT
>JAEWRS010000276.1 GCA_023398855.1 Bacillota bacterium | reverse complement strand
TCCCTCTCCGCTTGGTCCAAATCCGCTTCCAGGAGTTCCCACCACTCCGGCTTCCTCCAAAAGGCAGTCAAAAAATTCCCAGGAGGTCATTCCTTCCGGTACCTTTAACCAGATATAAGGCGCATTGACGCCTCCGTAAACTTCACATCCGGCTTCCTTTAGCCCCATATAGATGGTTTTTGCATTTCTCATGTAATAAGCCACCTGTTCCTTTAACTGGGCCTTTCCTTCCTCAGAATAAACTGCTGCTCCAGCCTTCTGGATGATATAGGGTGCTCCGTTAAATTTGGTCCCATGTCGTCTGGCCCACAGGGAATGAAGAGAAACCCCTCCTCTTACCAAGGCCTTCGGGATGACGGTAAATCCCAGGCGGACCCCGGTAAAGCCTGCATTTTTTGAAAAGGAACGGAACTCAATGGCACATGTTTCGGCTCCCTTAATCTCATAAATGGAATGAGGTACATCATCCTGCGCGATGTAGGCTTCATAGGCAGCATCATAAAGAAGCACAGCCCCCTTGTCATTGGCATAATCCACCCATACCTTTAACTGGTCCCTGGTAAGGGTGGTTCCCGTAGGATTGCCCGGAACACATAGGTAAATGAGATCCGGCGTCTCTTTTGGAAGCTCCGGTACAAAATGATTGTCAGCCGTACATGGCATATAAATCACATTACTCCATTTTCCGGTTTCTTCCTCATATTCTCCTGTTCTGCCTGCCATTGCATTGGAATCCACATAAACAGGATAAACGGGATCGCAGACTGCAATTGTGCAGCTTTCGTCAAAAATCTCCTGGATATTACCGCAATCGCTCTTGGCTCCATCGGAAATAAAGATTTCATCTGGAGCTATCTCACAGCCTCTTGCTGCATAATCTTCTCTTACAATGATTTCTCTTAAAAATCCATAGCCCAGGTCGGGTGCATAACCATGAAAGGTCTCTTTGCTGCCCATCTCATCCACTGCTTCATGAAGCGCATGGATAATGGCAGGCGCAATAGGCTGGGTCACATCCCCGATGCCCAGACGGATGATCCTCTTATCCGGATTGGCCTCTGTATAGGCATTTACTTTTTTACCAATAGTGGAAAAAAGATAGCTGCCTGGTAGCTTTAAGTAATTTTCATTGATTTTTACCATAAGTTCCTCCTGTTACTTTAAAGATTTTTTATGTCAAATTCTCCTTCAAACACTTCCACCGCCGGTCCGGTCATGAACACATGTCCGCTTCCTTCCCTGTCCCAGTGAATGGTTAAGTTACCGCCTTTTAGCTCTACCTCAACGGTTTGACCGGTTCGTCCGCTTAAAGCAGAGGCAACTGCACTGGCAGTGGCTCCTGTCCCGCAGGCATATGTTTCCCCGCTGCCTCTCTCCCATACCCTCATACGGATATAATCCCGGCTCACCACTTGTATCCATTCAGAATTGGTCCGTTCCGGGAAACGCTCATGGTTTTCAAAGGCAGGTCCAATGGCTTCTAAATCCAGACAATCAATATTGTCCAGATAATAAACGGCATGGGGGTTTCCCATGGAAATACCGATAAATTCATAGCTATTTCCATTAACCAGTATGGGCTCCGGCACCTGGCTGGTGATCTCCGGCACTCCCATGTCCACTGTAATAAGGACGGCTTTCCCGTTTTCCTGCTTAACCTTCAAATGTTTGATTCCTGCTTCTGTTTCCACGTCAAATTCTGTTTTTTCCACCAGCCGGTGATCATAAACGTACTTTCCCACGCAGCGGATGCCGTTGCCGCACATCTGGCTCTCTGAGCCGTCAGCGTTAAACATCCGCATTCTGCAGTCCGCTGTCTCTGAGGGACAGATGAGGATCAGGCCGTCGGACCCAATGCCAAAGTGGCGGTCGCTGACCTTTTTGGCAAGCTCTGCCGGGGCCTTAACAGATTCCTCAAAACAATTGATATAAACGTAATCGTTTCCGATTCCATGCATCTTTGTAAATTTCATGATTCTCTCCCACTACTATCGATTGATCAGGCTCATAATCATCTGGGCAGTTTCCACCATATTGGTTCCGCTGTCCATGCTGCATTTCTGGATGTAACGGTGGGCATCCGTTTCGGACATGTGGTTCCGCTCCATCAAAAGCTCTTTTGCCTGTCTGATCATTTCTATTTCCTCTTTGCTCCGCTCTTTTGGCTGGTTTTTTAGTTTCTTACGCCTTTTGGCAAGAGATTCCACCATCATTTCCAGAGTACTTACCAGATCCTGAACCTTTAAGGGATGACCCAGGCAGACTACCCCCTCCGGTATCCTGCCGCTCCACTGACTGGGGGACGCCAAAAGAAGCATCTGCATCTCCCCAGGAAGACATTCGTAAAGCTCATGATATACCATATCCGCAAACCTGTAACCGCATACTACGATTCCACAGCCCAACTCATCGGCGCTGTTTACCGCCTGGGCACCGGAGGTGCAGACCGCTGATACCGTAAAGCCGTTTCTCATAAGAATATTTTTAATATTTTTTGCATCCTCTTCTCTGGAAAATGCCACTATCACATTGGTCAAACACTCTCAC
>JAEWRS010000272.1 GCA_023398855.1 Bacillota bacterium | reverse complement strand
GATTTATGATTAAGACCTATTTCTTCCATCAAACGATAAACCGTTCTCTCGCTGGGAATAGGAACACCGTCTGGCTGTTTAAGCTGTAATGCCTGATACATGCGGATTCTTCCATAAGTGTCATTACATTCATCTTCCTTGCAGATATCCAGCATAGCATCTGCCAAAGGTTGATATTTCCAAGGAGAATCTTTTGTTTTCAGGTAATTGTTGAATGCCTGTCTGGAAACTCTAAGCATTCTGCAATAAAAAGAAATTTTGCCCTTAATCACGCCGTCTTCGGTTTTGATTGCAACAAACATTAATCTCTGTTTTTTGCTGACTTCCAACGGCTGGCTGCGAAAAAAGCGCTTGCTTCTTCAAGAAATTCGTTTTCTTCCTTTAAACGTCGAATTTCTTTATCCTGCTCTTTCACGTGTTTTCTGAGCTCAATGAGCTCTTCGTTAAGGGTCAGTGCATTATTAGGTGTATGAACTGCTAGGTTTGCACTGAGGCGCCCTTCTTTGTAGGCTTTAATCCAAGTGTACATAGTACCCTTTGGAATCCCTAATTCGTTAGCCGCTTTATGCCCACCAATTTCCTGGGCAAGTTTTACAGCCTGAGCTTTATACTCGTTGTCATAAGATTTTTGATTACGATTTGTTGCCATAATATTTTCACTCCTATTCTCTTTTGATTATATATCAAAATCCTTGAGAATAGGGTGTCAACTTTATTTATACAACATCACAAAAGTATTTTACGGGAATTTTACTGCGGTAATATCAACCCAAATGAAAGACCAATCATCCAAAGTCCCGAATGCAAACAATTTCTAAAAATCGTAGCCGACAGCGAAGAAAAACTATTAAAACTATTGAGTGGCATAGAACTAGAACTTTTTCAAGCATTTTCTGATGCACAAGGCAGATTAAGCTCTGTTTCTATGGCAGACGGTTTTGTCGAGGATTTCTGTATTGGAATGATGATTGCGATTGAATCAACGGGAATGAAAATTTAGATTCAACACAGAAAGGGCTAATTTTCAGCCCTTTCTGTGTTGAAGGATATTAATTGTTTGTTATGAATCTTTCCCATCCTTGAGTTTTTATCTCATCAATGGTAGCTGCTCTGACTCTGACGTTCGGGGTGGAATCTCTAAATCCACCTCTGTTATCTAAAGCATATTCTGGGGTTTTCCATTCCGCAAAACATTCATCACACATTACGGAGTATGTTTTATTCGCATCATTTATTACAATTTCTAGCATTCCATATCCACGGCAGATTGGGCATCTGCCAATATAGATGGAATTATCCATAATATTCACTCTCCTAAGGTATTATTGGCATGCCATAGTTGCCGAAAGAAGGAAAGGCAGTCCATACTGTTGAAGTACCGTCCTTCACAACAATTGTAATGTAATCCATCTGTTGTCCAAAGTTTGCATAGCCAGTATTATAGCCAGCATTTTGATAAGGAATATTGTAAATCGTTCCCCCCATGCCATCGGACACGGATATGCCAGCGGCTTTATTGCTCCAAGCTTGCTCTACCATGTTTTGTGGATTGCCATTAAAAACTCCATGCATTTCTCGCTGGTAGTTAGGTGTTGCGTGTTTTTGAATGTGATCAAGTGCAGTTTGGCCATTTTTGCTTGTATTGCTCCAATCTACCTTACTACCCGCACCCTCATTAGCTCTCATTTGTTGTGTTTGCAATAACTGACGAGCCTGTTCAAAACCATTTGCTCCAGCAGAACCTACCTTTGCTGCACCAAATCCAAGACCTGACGCAATTGCATCAGTTGATGCAAGAGCACTGCCAGTAACACCATATGCAAGAGCTGCGCCTCCGGCTAGACTGACCGTACTTCCGATTGCAGCCCCCTGAAGAACTGCTTTCATTGAAAATTTACCACTAAGTGCCGATGATATTCCACCTGCAATTGTTCCAGCCACTAAACCAGCTAGCCCTGCAACAACCAAAAATGGAAGTACAAAATGCCCGGTTGGATCAGTGTAAAATACTGGATTACTGTGACAATAAGTATACAGGTTAAGCGATAAGGGGTCACTCACTTCTTGCTTATTTGGCAATTGATTTTTAACACACCGGACCGTATCCTCGCTTATAAAACGCCCAGTCTCAGATCTATAATACCTTGCTCGTAAATAATAGGTATTCGTCTCTAAGTCTAAATACTCCCCACAATACCTAAACGGATTCCCATCCTCCTTATCTGGCTTTCTCTCAATTCCAAAAGCATCATACTCATAAGAAGATTTACACGTTCCGCTTTGACTCCACTGCTGAATAACATCCCCATGTTCATTCAATATATAGTAGTATACCACACGGTCTATTTCACTGGCAATCAAATTGATTCCCCTTACATAGGTTTTAATCGGTTCCCCGTCAGTCTGTTCCGCTACCATATCACTTCCATCCCAGCGATACCAATTGATTTTCCCCTGTCTTTCGGTCAGTTTTCGCACCACTGTTCTGTGGCGAAGCCCATCTCCCCGGTACTGATATGTAATCTCTTTCTCATCCTGATTGACCCGGGTCAGTTGGTTGAAACCATCATAATGCCTCCACTCATAAACCG
>JAEWRS010000260.1 GCA_023398855.1 Bacillota bacterium | reverse complement strand
ATACAGAGGCAACCGTGGATTTACTGCGGCTTGCCAATTTAAAAGAGTGCGGGCTATGTTGTGAAATCATGAGGGATGACGGCACCATGATGCGTACCCCGGAATTAATGGAGCTGGCACAAAAGTGGAATTTAAAGTTCATTACCATTAAAGCCCTGCAAAGCTACCGCAAAAACCACGACAAGCTGGCAGAGCGTGTTACCGTAACAAAAATGCCTACGAAATATGGCGATTTCAAAGCCTATGGCTATGTGAATAAGCTGAATGGAGAACACCATATCGCATTGGTTCACGGGGATATAGGTGATGGGAGAAATCTTTTATGCCGCGTTCATTCAGAGTGCTTGACAGGAGATGCTTTTGGCTCTCTCCGCTGTGATTGCGGACAGCAGTTTGCGGCAGCAATGGCACAAATTGCGCAGGAGGGACGCGGAGTCCTGCTCTACATGCGGCAGGAAGGACGCGGCATTGGGCTTATTAACAAGCTGCGGGCCTATGAATTACAGGATCAGGGTATGGATACTCTTGAAGCGAATATTGCACTGGGCTTTGACGGTGATATGAGAGAATATTACATTGGCGCTCAAATACTGAAGGACTTAGGCGCAAAAACCTTACGTCTGTTAACAAACAACCCTGACAAAGTATATCAGCTTTCCGATTTTGGTATAGAGATTACGGAACGGGTTCCCATCCAAATGAACGCGACAGCTCATGACCTGTTTTATTTGCAGACTAAGCAGGCCAAAATGGGCCATATGCTAAACTATTAAAAAGGAGATTTAAACATGAACGTATTTGAAGGTAAACTTATATCAGAAGACATAAGGATTGGAATCGTTGCCGCCCGTTTTAATGAATTCATAACCTCAAAGCTGCTTTCCGGTGCTTTGGATGGATTGAAACGCCATAATGTACAAGAAGAACATATTGATGTGGCATGGGTTCCCGGCGCATTTGAAATTCCGCTGATTGCTTCCAAAATGGCAAAAAGCAAGAAATATGATGCAATCATATGCCTTGGAGCAGTCATCCGCGGAAGCACCAGCCACTATGATTATGTGTGCAGCGAAGTATCAAAAGGGGTTGCACAGACAGCTCTTGCTCATGATATTCCGGTTTTATTTGGGGTCCTTACAACAGAAAATATAGAACAGGCAATGGAACGTGCCGGTACGAAAGCAGGAAACAAGGGCTTTGACAGTGCTGTCAGTGCCATTGAAATGGTAAACTTGATGAGGGCCTTTTAAGCCGTATAGGGTGTATATATATAAATCAGAAGTGCTGCTTCTGACAGAAAGTCTTAATGGCTTCCTGTCAGGAGCAGCACTTTCTTTTCATACCCTGACAATATATATCCTTCCGTATTATGCAAACGGCTTTAACAAAGTCAGTCTGCTGAGGTTATTGGACATTTCATCCAGATAAATATCCCAAAGATCAGGGCTGAAGTCCAGCAGTTTTATGTTGTTATCTGATGTTTTCTCACTTAATATGTGATGGAATAAATCCGACTCAAAGCAATGGATTTTTTCTTCTTTATTATCATGGTCAATCATGTATATCAGATTCAGTCCTTTGAAACAGAATACTGCTGCTCTCGGCTGTTCGCTGTTCACAATTCTGACTTTGTCAGAGCTTTTGTCATTAATATAGGAATTAAACCTCCGCAGATACGGGATACGTTCCTCCGGTAAAAAATCCACTGCTCCAAAAAGGGGGACTATGGCTTTTCCCATAGAACAAAATCCAAGCATGGCATCAACTGTGACGAGAAAAAGGGTATCCTTATCCAGAATCCTGCGAAAAAGTTTTAACACAGCTCTTTTGGCCACTTCCCTGCCTCCTGTCTGTCCCAAATCCTGTTCTTCCACTAAATAGCCAATGGATATGAAGTTATATACGGCCTCCATATGCCTGTCCATCACCTTGGAGAGGATGGAAGGGTCTGCTTCCAAAGCCGCTGCCGCCTCTCTTCCGCTAAAGCTGATTTTCCTTGCATCATCTCTCATCAGTGAATTGAAAAATATACTCAGATAGCCTTTATGGGTGACAAAGGTCATAAGAGGCATTCCATCCAGCTGCAGGCTGAAAAAAAGCAGAAATTGTCCCTTTAAAAGCAAAAAAAGGCAGTTCATCTCTTTTACAGTTCTCCAAAGATTCAAATCAACATACTCCTGCGCTTTGACAATGGAAGACAAAAGCCCGGTATGATAGTCGCCGGACAACATTTCTAAGGAAGTCATATCAAAAAAGTGGTTAAAGATGACCTTTCTCCCTTTTCCTGGATTTGCTATTTTTACTCTTTGGAAAATGTCAGAAAAATGCCGGTCAAAAAGAGGCAGATTGCTGTAAAACTCCAGGGGAATATCTTGATTGCCCATGATGTAATCAGAGATAATCACGCAGATCATGTTAAGAATCGTCTTTTTTCCCAAAAAACTTGCTTCCCTGTCAGGGTGACTCATATTTCCATGATTCTCCTCATCAAAATCTTTATCAAAGGCATACTCCAAAGCATAAGACAAAAACAGTTCCAGTTCATATTTAGAGCTAAAGTCATATAGAACCGGAAAAATATGCATAAATCTTAAATAGCAGCCGTGACCATACAAAGCTTCGGCAAAATAAGCGGCGGATTGTTGGCAAAACACCCTCTTTTCCTTCAGTAAAGGCAGCCTCCCACCCTTCAGAATTTTGCTTAGGCCACTTGGTGTCATGTTCATACTGATCGCAAAATCTGTTTTCGGAATTTTAGCAATTTCGATCAATTCCTCCAGCAATTTACCGGTCTTCATCTCCTGGTCCCCACTTTTTCTTATTCTAGAAAATATTGTAACACGATTTTTTCTTTTTGTCCATTTCGGTGTAACTTTTTTTCTGCATTTTCAAGCACCCATAACCAAGACCTTATATACTTTTAGCAGGATTCCTCCGGCAGAGGAATCACTTGATAAGAGAGCCGCGATTCTCACTTAAGCATACGCTTGAAATTGAAGAAGGGCAATAACAAAAGGAGGAATGAGAATTGAAAAAAAAGAAACAAAGGCGACTGATCAGCTGTATGTTGATCCTGATGATTGCACTGAATGTGTTTTCGCCGCTCCAGGCGGTATGGGCAGAAGAGCTTGGAATGCCAGAAGAACATACAGTCAGTGTGGAAACAGGAACACCTTCCAATGCAAGCAAAGATCCTGAAGCCAACGGCAGCGAGAAAACAGAGTTCCAAAAAGCAACACCATCTGATGCGGACCATGGTAAAGGGAATGGTTCATCAGGTTCCCCAAAAGCAACCCCTTCCGCTGCAATGCCTTTGCTCCTGAATGAAGGTCCGCAAAAAACGGTGGGAACAGCAATTCTGGAACCGGAAATTGATGTAAAGAAAAACGGTTCACCGCTTCATGACGGCGACACCATCGTAAACACGGATACTCTGGATATTAAATTCAAAATAAAGGTACCGGTAAAATATGATACTCCCGAACCGTCAGAATACGTCAGCAAAGGAGATAGTGCCACGGTTGTGCTTGGCAAAGGCTTTACATTAGCTCCCTCCACAGCTGTTCTTAAAACAGATGACGGGATTGTCATCGGTCATGCAGCGCTGTCAGCCAATGAAGATGGCATGATGACTGCCCATATTCTTTTTGACTGGGATGACACCGTTGACGATGAGGAAAATCCTGCAATCAACATTGCTGCCGGTTTTCATGCTACATTGAAATATGATTTGGACAATGCGGAAACCGAAAACGGAAAAAAGGTCGTTAAAATTCTGGAAAAAACTTTTTTTGTTATCACTCCTGCCGCCGAGATCATTTATCATGTAAACAAGGAAGGCACGGTAAACTGGAGTGACAGCACGGTGGACTGGGAAGTTGTAATCACTGCAACCCAGGGCGGAGGCTCCATTGACTTAGAAGGCTATACCTTTAGCGATAACTTAGCTGGTGTTGGGACGTATAAGACCGATTCCTTAATTGCTGGCACCAGTTCTGTGACACCCACTGCCATATCACCCCTTACATATACCTTTAAAAGCGGCTCGACATCGCCGCAGACAATTAAATTTAAGACAGAAATCCCGGAGAGCAAGCTTTTCTCCAATAGTGAGCCATCCATTACAAATAAGGCCTTACTCTTAAATTCAGACGGCCAATCGGTGAAGGAAGGTTCCTATACGGTCAAGCTTGAAAAGAGATGGATCACGAAAAAACACGTGAAAACCAATGATGGTACAGGAGAGATATACAATCCCACGAACCGTACTATTGAATGGGAAATCATCGCCAACGAACGCGGAGCCGACTTAAAGGATGTGGTAATTACGGATATTGGCGATCATGGCCAGACCATTGATTCTGTAGAATGGTTTATTCCAAATGGATCAGGCGGCTGGCAAAAGCAAGGCACGCTTACTCATGATACAGAAGGAAAGATCGCTGTAGGTAACATCACCACCCCCATCAGGCTGCTTGTTAAAACAGTTGTGCCGGATGATGCAAGCGGTTCTGTATCAGGCGTAAAAACCTACAGCAACCGGGCTTCCATCACTTGGTCAGGCGTGCCCAATGGCACAGTTATCTCCACAGGAAACGCAGCCATAGGGGTTGGCTATAATCCCATTTCAAAAGGCGGCACATTGGTGGGCAGCAAATCGGACCGGCAGATTCAGTGGACAATAACGGTTGACCCTAAAGGACAGCTGCTCGCTTCCCCCAGTCAGGCTTTAAAGGTCTACGATCTGCTGGTTTATGGCAATGATAATTCTGGCTTAAGCGGCAGCAGCGGCTGGCCGGAAAACATGAATTACAACCATTTTACCCCCAGCTTTAACCAGAAATACATTCCAGGAAGCTTTACGCAGACCACTGGAACTCCCAGCCTGATTAAAGTCAGTACCATCAGGGACAGCAGTGATACCCCTGTTGCCGACTTACTGGAGGTGTCGGTGGAGAAGAACACAAAAAACAGCTACACCTTTCACTCCCAGGTGGTCAACCCGGCGGTGTTTGCCGGAAACGCAACAAAAAGTGTCCGCAATACCGCTTCCCTGTACCGTGATATTACTTTTTTAAACTCCAGTTATAAAGACATAAATATCACAAACAACCTACTGAAAAAGGACATTCTAAAGCGGAATCAGGAGATAACCGGTTCTGACAGCGTCAATGGAGGAAGCATTGGCAATGCTGATACCGGATTTGACCATCAGACAAAAACAGCTATATTCCGTATCAGTGTAAATGCCGACGGCCTGGATCTTACCAATGCCGCAGGAATCAACAGCGGTGCCGTTACAATCACAGACACCCTGCCAAAGGGCTGGGTATTTGACAAGACCTTCTACAAAATTTATGAAGGTACGGCAACAGGAGGTACTGTAAATGCAAATCATGATGTCACCGGCACAATTGGAATTATTCCGTCCTTTACAGATTCCAATGAAACCGATGGTGCAAAAGCATCCTTTGTCTTTGACACACTGAACCAGCCTTATGTTTTACTTGTAAAGGCCCGGCTGACAGACAGTGCCTATGAACAGTATTTGCAATCAAATGATTCCTATAAAACAGACTTCAATACAGTTACACTGAATGCAGAAAAATGGACGCATTCCGTAACCACCACTCAGGATGTAAAAATTATAATCAGAGTACTGGACAAAACATTCCAATTCAACAAAGAGGAAGCAAGACTGGTCTGGACCGTGGATTACAATCCATTTGACTTAAGTCTCACGGATGTAAAAATCGAAGACACTATGTCGGAAGGAATAGAACTCCCTGTTGATTCTCAAGGAAAGCCCATATGGGACCACATTACAATTACTAAAATGATTATGGGATCAGACGGAACATTGGCTGCATCCGGAGAGACCGTGAATCCTGCGGCCTGTGTTACCTATGATGCTGCAGTCCGTACGCTGACCTTTATGGTTCCTGATGTAAAGCAAGCCTACCGTCTGAACTACTTAACTGATATTACCCTTGAAGCAAGCGGCCAGGTGAGGAATACCGTCAAGCTCACGGGCAGTGAAGCCGGCGGGGCCAACACTGGTCAGACCCACACCGTTACCTATCAGAGCGGCTGGGCCACACTGGAACGGGGAGGCAGTTTAACCATTACGAAAGTAGATGGCACCAGTCCCGCCGTCCGGCTCCAGGGAGCAATGTTCTCCCTTTATGCACTGGATGGAGTGACAATAATCCGTCGTGGTGCCACAGCTGCTGACGGCACGCTAAAGATGCGCGCAATCCCTGCCGGAACCTATCTATTAAAAGAAACATCAGCTCCTGCCGGATACTCGCCTGATACCAACGCTTATACCGTGGTCATCTCAAAGGGAGCAGATAACAGGATTAGCACCTCCATCAACGGAAAAACAGGCGAAAATGCCAATAAACTTACGGTAAAGAACTACCAGGACGGCACTTCCACAGATTCAGGAAGCCTGACAATTGCAAAAAAAGTGTTGGGAAATGCAGACGACAGATCCCGGTCATTTGAATTCAAATTAATATTAAGCGATACAGCCAACGAGTATTTCTATACCGGAAGCGGAGTCCCAGACGGATTTATTAAGAGCGGCGATCCCATTTATCTGGCAGATGGGCAGAGCATCACCATAACCGGGCTCCCTAAGGATGTTACCTATCAGGTGACGGAAAAAGACTACTCTGGTGACGGATACAAAACCTTCAGCACAGGGGAAACCGGTACTGTCGCAGCCGGAGTCAGTCAAACAGCTGTCTTTACCAACACAAAGTTCAAGCCCGGAAGTCTGAACATAATAAAAAATGTGGAAGGTAACAGTATGGAAACCGGTCCTTTCGAGTTTACCGTAACCTTTACAAAACCGGACGGTACACCGGATGACAATCCATATTCCTGCAGCTATGCCGGATCAGAAGAACTCAGACAAATGAAAAGCGGTGATAAGCTCTTTCTCTCTCATGGGCAGATCATCACCATTACCGGACTTCCAAAGGATACTCATTATACGGTAGCGGAAAAGGATTATTCCAAAGAAGGCTACACCACTTTTATCTCAGGCAATCCATCGGATATCATTGAAACAGATATTGCAAAAGCAGTTACCTTTACCAATACAAAGCTTATGCCAGGAAGCCTGACCATCAGTAAAACCGTTGCAGGAACAGGAGCCAGTACCACGAAAAAATTTGATTTTCAGGTGACCTTTACAAAACCGGACAAAACAATTGATACGGCTCTTTACAAATTTACCGGAAAGGGTGAATTCCCAGTCAATGAAATCAAGAGCGGAGACACGATTTCACTTGCTGATGGGGAGAGCATCACAATTACCGGACTGCCTGACAAAACTGGCTATCAGGTGACTGAGTCGGATTATTCCTCTGAACGGTACAAAGAAACCAAAACAGGAGATTCAGGAACAATTGACACGCTAAAGACATCAGTCGCAGCGTTTACCAACACTTACCAACAGCCCCCTGGCAGCAGCGGCGGTGGCGGCGGCGGTGGCGGCGGCGGTGGCGGTGGTGGCGAACCAAAGCCTCAGAAGCCATCCCCAGCCTCTCCCACCGGACCAGGCATTATATCCCCGCCTTCTCTCCCTCCGTCACAAAAGCCCAGAGACGAAATGACGGCTCAGGAACTGTATGACATATACGGCGAGGTGCCGCTAGGTTATATGGTAGGCATAGAGGGGCAGCTGATTCCTCTTGGCCTTCCAAAAACCGGAGATACCTGGTCAGGCGAAATGGCAATTTACAGCCTGATTTGCTTCTCAATATTTTTAGGTATTGGATCCGGCATAGTAATTATGAAGAGAAAATAAAAGAATGTCTTACGGCCAGCAGGGATTAAAACCTGCTGGCCGTAAGACATTCTTTTTTGTCTCCTGCTCTACATCTGTTTATCAACAGGGATTGTCAATAATCGTAGCTCGAAGAATGGAGTTTTTAAACTGTGTTGTTAAACTGATGAGTTCAGACTGAACAGTCAGTATTGCGTAATAAACACAACACCCTTCCTCTTTTTCCGCACAATCATGGACGTGAAATGTAAAAGTATTATAATTGGATTCTGGTAACCCATGTTCTAACAGCCATACAGGACCAATTGGAATCCGGGACATTTGGCAATCACATTGTTTGTAAATCTGGATAAAGGCAACTAATAATGATTCAGGAAAAACAGTATTAGTTGAAAATTCCAGCTCAATACATGGGCGATTGAATTTATTGGTATTGATTGACAGCGTTGCAAGTGTGACCGGGACTCCCGCCGGTGTTTCTTCAGGAACGGAAACCGTAGACGGGGAACTGCACTTTGAAAAAATCCCACCACAGGGCTTGCAGCAACGGCGAAGGCAGGCGGGAGGATTGATATCATCTCTGCAGAACAGCTGTTTATCAGCGGAGCAATGCTCTACGGAAACCAAAGCACTTAAATTGGCATTGTTAACAGATATGGAACCTTGTACAGTCGCAGAGGCAATTGTTACAGCAACATAATAGGTACAGCAATCATCACATAATTCATCACATGCCTTGAAAGAGAATGCAATTGCTTCTGAGCCTACAAATAAACTGGTGTAATTCCAGACTGGACCCACAGGTATGGGTACAATCTGTTCCGAACATTGTTTGAATATCTGAATATTGACCGTTCCCAAAAATGCAGCGGTAATCAGGTTGGCTGAAAAGTTGAATCTGATTTTCAATTGTCTCCCATAAGAACTGTCAATGACAAGGGAGGCAATACGGAAGGACGTCCCCGCACTGGTACCTGCTGTAATTGAGAGGGTATCCGTTGTGCTGTAGATAAAAAAGGCCTCATTCGTCATAAGATCTTCGGTTTTGCAACCACTACACTGAGTCTCCAGCATCAAAAACCTCCATCTGTGTGTGAATTCATGTAATACTCACTCTCTTTATGGTATCATATTATTTGATAATCATAGATGTGATAGAAAACTCATAGAAAACGCTGACAATGAAAGAAGAGACGCCACAGGCATGCCCTCATCTTAAGAATCACCTTAACTGGATTTATTAATATAATGTTAATATAAATATATTCAGATATTATATTCCATGAAAAAATGGAGGTAAAAATATGGATGGGAAGCCATGTTGCTTATCAGATGATTGTCAGGAACAATATGAAAAGCATAAATTCCTTATTAAATGCAGCTCGTCTAATAATCTGATCATACCAGCCGGTATTACTGCGGGAACAACATACATTGTTGCATCACTTGATCTGGACTTGGTTAATTTTTGCAATCCGTCTGTCAATCTGGAATTCAGCAGCAATATCCTCGCTCTTATTTCCTTTGTTGAAATTGATTTTCAAATTTTCAGACAATGCAAAGATGATATGAGCCCCACTGCGGTCAGTCCTGTGTGGACATTTAATTCATTGACGCCGGGTTCAAACAGCATTACATTTACATTTTTAACCTGTGATTGTGATCAAAACCATTGTGGCTGTTGTACTTATACAGTTTTGGCCACAATAACATCCTCCGTGGAAACAAATCCGACCACAATTAATAATGCAATGCTAGATGCATTTGTCCTGGAAAATTATATTTGCTGACAGTTACTGCTCTGTCTCAGGACTTAATCAATACAATCGTTAAAAGGGGCCCCCTGTCATAATATGGCAAGAGGCCTCTGTTTATCGTATAGTTTCATTTCTGCTGCTGAAGATACTTGCTGACATTTCTCTGGAATATCTTCATGCTGCTGTCTACATTTTTATTTTCCTGCAAGATCTTGGACACCTCTCCATCCGCCAGATTCATGACCTGCTGATACTGGAGATGTTTCGGCTCAATGATTCCATCCTCTATTACATTATAAAGCAGCGTGCTGTTGATTACCTGTTCCCCCTCATCCATGTCTTCCTGTATGATATTGGCCCCCTCCTTTGAAGAAGCCACGCTTTTTAAAGCCGGGACTCCCTGAGAATACAGGTACACATCCATCTGCATCTCTTCCGTATAAGTCAGTTGCTTTAAAAATTCCCATGCCAGCTGATCATGCTTTGTTTTGTTGTTAATACCAATTAAAAGAGCATCTACCTTTGATAGGTTTTCCCCTTCTTTCCCGGCCGGAAAGGTGATACAGTCCCATTGAAATCTGGTGTATTTCTTGATCCTGTAAGGATAGGTCTTGTAGGTGCGGTATTCTGCAAAGGTCAGTGGCATGAAGGCCACCCTTCCTTCATTAAAATCTTCCTGAGTGACACTCTGACTCTGGTTTAAGTCGTTGAGCCGCTTGATATATTTGATGGCATCAAGCACCCGGCTGTCCGTAAAGGAAAACTGGTCCTGATTCTCATCATACAGCTTACCTCCGCTTGTATAGAAAGCATCCCTCCAGCTGTAATTATAAGTGCCGAACTGATCCAGAAGTCCGTCTTTGTCCGTGTCCATTGTCACTTTTCTGCATATTTCATACATATCCTCCCAGGTCCAGTCTTCCTTGGGCATCTGGATCCTCTCTTTGGCCAGAAGGGACTTGTTTACAAACATGAGCGTCGGGACGGTTTCATAAGGCAGGGCATACTGGCGTCCGTTGCGCCGCCCCGTATTTAAGGCCGTGGTAAAAAAATCCTCTTTATGAAAACCGGAGTCCCTAGCCATCATTTCATATAAATCCTTCATAACTCCCAGGGAAGTAAACTTGTCAAAATCCGAATCCAGAATCATGAACACGTCCGGCATCTTCCCCTCCAAAAGCTTTCGGGCGCACCATTCAGAGTAGTCCTCCTTTGCAATTCCGCTGTAATAATGGATTTTCACATTTGGATGGGACTCTTCAAAACGATTGATCGCCTTATCTATGGTCTTAAAGCTGTTAGCACTTGCCACCTCCCAGTTGCTTCCAGTAAACATACCGAATTCCAGAATTATTTTCCTGTTCTGACACTGGTAAATCAATGCAGCCGTTATCAGTGCAGCTACAACGGTACTGATGCAAAGGCGCCTTTTCCACTTGCCCATTCCTGCTTCCCCTTTTTTGGATTTGAGTAATCTCTCTCTGCTTTCCTTTTGTTTTCTTTTTACTTTTATTAAGTTTCTACCCGTTTTCTCGCATTGGTCTGTACAGCCCAAATGGCAAGCTGAGTCCTGTCTCTTAAATCCAGCTTATTTAAAATCGTACTCAGGTAGTTGCGGACTGTTCCCTCGGAAAGATTCAATGTCTTAGCAATTTCCTTATTGCTGGCGCCCTTTTCTACCTGGGCAATGATCTTCCATTCTGTCCTTGTCAGCTCTTCCATGTTCTTTTCCCTGACCGATATGGTATCATCTGCCTGGGCCATCTGGGAAAAGAAACGCAGTACCTTTGCCGCAATGTCAGGATTGATCATGGCCCAGCCGTTGTATACCGTTGTAATGGCACTTATCAGCTCCTCCATGGAGACACCCTTTAGCATGTATCCGCTTGCACCATATTTTAAAGCATTAAACACGTATTCATCATCGTCAAAGGTCGTCAGTATGATAATCTTGATTTGAGGATAGCTTTCCTTTATAAGCTTCGTGCACTGCACCCCATCCAGCTTAGGCATCCTCACATCCATTAAAATGACATCCGGTATATTCTTCCTCACACACCGGAGTACCTCCTGGCCATCTGCCGCCACATCGGTTACCATGATATCCTGTCTGCTGTTCAACACGATCTGCAGGCTCTGACGGATCAATTCCTGGTCATCCGCGATCAATACTTTAATCATAGGTCTCCCCCTTCCGAATTGGTATCCTTGCATTGACGATAAAACCATTGCTTCCGTCAAATGTCACAACTCCGCTTAACATCCTGATCCGCTCTTTCATGTGCTTTGTGCCGAAGCCGCTCTTTATTTCCTTACAGCCGACCCCGTTGTCCTTGATCTGGATCAGGATATCCTGATCCTCCATTTGTATGGTAATCCATATCTCCCTGGCATACCCGTGGCGTATGGCATTGGTGATTCCTTCCTGAACGACCCGGTAAATGGCATTTTCCTCATCTTCACCAAACTTTAGGTTCTGGACCTTGCAGTCAAAATACACCCTTGTTTCTGAAACCCCATTAATATCCGTGACCATTTTATTAATGGCATATTCCAGGCTGAACCGTTCCAGAGCATCCGGCCTCAGCTCACTGACAGAACGGCGGATATCCTTTATTCCATCCCTGGTGACCTTAGAGATCAGCTCTAGCTGCTTCCTGGTCTGATCTGGCGATGTCCCAATGATGGCAAGACAGGCATCAATGCCGGCGGCAATCCCTGTCAGGGTATGGCCCAGGGTATCATGGATCTCCCTGGCCAGCCGGTTTCTCTCTCTGGTCTCAGCCATTTTTTCTGCCATCAGGGAGTATTTTTGAAGCTGTTCGTTGACCTCCTGAAGCTTATCATTCAGCCCATGTATCTCATCTAGATTTCCCTGCTGTTCATTGATGATATTGACACAATATACAACAAATACAATGACATTCAATGATATTAAGATATTATATACACTTAAGAGATACTGCTGCACCGATGCACTGTAATAAGATATATAGTCCTGAATGGAATACAGGCGGTAGGAAATAGACAAAAGCTCATAATCAGCCAATATAAAGCTTCCAATGGCCACAGCAGCTAAAATATACCTGGATTTTCCGTTCTTCACATACATAATAACGTTGGAAAATACCAAGAGCAGTATCCCGTTATAATTAAAATTCAAAAGAATGATGATCCCAAAGCAGATGAAAAAGTCCGCGACCAGACTAGTGAGAATAACCTTGCTGTTATTGGGAAATAAACGGTCCCGGATCACCATGCTTAAAGTAAGCAGCACCAATAAGAGGGCGCACATCCAGATCTTTGCATAAGGATACCAGACAATGGCCTGGATCTCGTTTAAGAACTCTCTTGCAGCGTATGCCCTTCGTATTTTCTCTATTGTCCAGTAAATAAAAATGCTGATTCCCATAACTGATATCATGTTTAAGGCCAGGATCCCCACCTGAAGAAGGCCGATCCGGCTGTTGAATTTTTTCGTTTCCATCTCTTTTCCTACTGCCAGCCGTCAATTTCGTATTGATAAAGATTGTCCTTTGTAATAAGGGTGCTTGGCAGACTGATGTATTTGTCCACCTGTTCCCCCGCTAAATACCGGTATGCCGTTTCTGCTGCCACCCTGCCGATAGACTTGGGGCTTTGGGCACTGGTCCCTGTTACATAATCCATGTCCAGGATTGCCTTAAAATCAGGAGAACCGTCGATCCCATAGATCAGGATCCCTTCCTCCTTCCTGGCCTGCTGCAAAGCCGCCAGCGCCCCCAGTGCTGTTGGATCATTTCCGCCCAGAATTACATCGAAATCAATATTCTTCCGGAGGAACTCCTCCATTACCTTAGAGGATACTTCTATTTCCCCGCCTGCTGCATGGCGGTAAACCACCTTATAGTTATCGTTACCTGCAATGGCATCGGTAAACCCCTGGGAACGGTAGGTGATGGACATTTGTATGGGATTGTCCAGAATTACAATGCTGGCAGATTTCTTCCGCTTCATCATATCCAGGGCACAAAGCTGACCCGCCTGATAATTATCAGTTTCTATGATGGATATAACGGAATCCTTATCCTGTACCACGGTATCCACATTGATGACGGCCACGCCCGCCTTTTTGCACGCCTCTAGAGCAGGGGAAACAGCCTCCCAGTCCACTGGATTCAAAAACAACATGGAAATTCCTTCTTCAATTAATTCCATGATCTGTTCATTCTGCTTTTCCTGGTCCTGAAGCGGGTCCCTGGTGAGCAGAATATCCCCGTTGGCCTCAACTACCTCTTCGATCCCCTGGTTCAGTATGTCAAAGTAAGGGTTGTTTCTAGTCATATAAGTTGCCCCAAAGAGGAGAGCTTCATGCTGTCTCTGGCTTCCTTCCTTCCCCTGGCAGCCGGACAACAATGCTGATATTCCCATGATTAGAAAGAATAATCCTGTTCTCACCTTCATGCTTTTCACTTCCTGATTTGATATATTGATTACAGCGCAGATATACTGTGCCATGGATAGTATACCACAAAAAGCGTTTCTCTGTTAAGGAAACGCTTTCTGCAAGGATATCATACTAATCCTTTTTTTTGTTTCTTAAATAGTCGATGAATACAGCCAGGAGAATGACAATTCCCTTCACTACATATTGCCAGAAGGAATTGACATTCATCAGGTTTAAACCATTGTTTAAAACACCGATGATCAGTCCGCCGATAATGGTTCCTCCGATTTTTCCGGCACCCCCTGCCATTGAGGTACCGCCAACCACTACTGCGGCAATGGCGTCCATTTCCGCTCCGTCTCCTGCCGTTGGCTGGCCGGAGTACATACGGGAGGCCAGTACCACACCTGCCAGACCAGCCATGATGCCGGAATAGGTATGAACCAGCAGCTTTACCCTGGCCGTGCTGATGCCGGAGAACTTTGCTGCCTGGGCATTACCGCCCACAGCGTATATATGCCGTCCCAGCTTTGTCTTGTTCATGATTATTGCAGTCACAATCAGGACAAAAACCAGAAGTATGACAGGTGTGGGGACTCCGCCAATATAACCGGCTCCAAGAAACTGCCATTCCTTTGTAACCACACGCACCGGTGATCCGCCGGTATATACATAGGCCAGTCCCTTTGCCACGTTCATGGTTGCAAGCGTGACGATAAAGGGAGGAATGGTTGTCTTTGAAATGACCACACCATTCATCATTCCCACTGCCATTCCAACGAGAATACCGATCATGATGGCTGCAAATATGGGAAGATTATATCGTGCCACACAGCCTGCGGCCACGCAGCCGGACAAAGCAATGATGGAACCAACGGAAAGGTCAATACCTCCCAAAATAATGACCATGGTCATACCGCATGCAAGAAACAGGTTTGAGGAAATCTGCCTCAGCACGTTAAAAAAATTTTTATGCGTCAGAAATGCACCGCTGGTCTTTGGAAATATGGATAAGAAAATACACAGGATCAGCAATGCTCCGATGATGCCGATATTATCTTTTAAGTATTGTTTCACATTTTTTTGAAGTCTTGTTGTCATTTGATTTTCCCCTCTTTCCTACTTTGCAGCCAGCTTCATGATCTGTTCCTGGGTAACACATTCCTCATGACTGAAACAGCCAGTGATCCTGCCGTCACACATGACATAAACCCGGTCACTCATGTTGAGTATTTCCGGCAGCTCAGAGGAAATCATGATTATGGATACCCCACTCTTTACCAGTTCATTCATAATTGCGTAAATCTCAGACTTCGCTCCCACATCCACCCCTCTGGTAGGCTCATCAAGGATCAGGATCTTGGGAGAGGTGGCAAGCCATCTGCCTATCATGACCTTTTGCTGGTTCCCTCCAGACAAATTTCCGATCAGCTGCTCCTGGGAGGGTGTTTTGGTATCCATCATATCAATATATTCCTGAGTGATCTTTTCTTCCTTTTTTGAATCTACCCAGATTCCCTTTATAAAAGATTTAAGAACTTCAATGGTTGAGTTAAAGCGGACCGACTGTACCT
>JAEWRS010000104.1 GCA_023398855.1 Bacillota bacterium | reverse complement strand
ATACGGGGCTTCCCGGGATACTGTGCGAAAGGCTCTGGAGCTTTTGGCAAAGGAAGGCTGCATCCGGAAAGCCAGGGGAAAGGCCGCAGAAGTGCTGGATAAGAGTAAATTTAATTTTCCCGTTTCAGAGATCGCAAGCTTTAAGGAAATTTACCGTTTTTCTGATTCCAGGCCAAAAACCTTTGTAGAGAATCTGGAAATTGTGAAAAATAATAAAAAGCTCATGGAAGCGCTGCAGATTGGCCCGGAGGATGAGGCCTTTGTGCTGGAACGTGTCCGGGAGATTGACGGAGAAAAAATCATCATTGATAAGGATTATTTTTCCCGGAGAATTGTGGAGAATCTGCCTTTGCGTGCGGCCCAGGATTCTGTTTATGAGTATCTGGAAAATGAGCAGGGCCTTAAAATCGGCTTTGCCATGAAGGAGATCACAGTCCACATGGCTGGAGATGAGGATTACCGCCTTCTGGATATGGGACCCTATGATATGGTAGTTGTAGTGAAAAGCTATACGTATCTGGAAGACTCCACCTTATTCCAGTATACGGAATCCCGCCACAGACCGGACAAGTTTAAGTTTGTGGACTTCGCCAGACGGAAATTATAAATATCTTTTCTGCATGTTGACAAACATATACGTATATGTTATATTGAAAGCATGAAAATAACGTATAAGTCAATGGGAAGCCAAAAACATGTATGAAGGGAGTATGAATATGGGTAAGTATGAAAGCGATGGGAAAAAACTATTAGAGTACGTTGGGGGCAAGGAAAATATCGGGGCAGTGAGCCACTGTATGACCAGAATGCGTTTTGCTCTGGTTGATCCGGGAAAAGCAGATACAAAGAAGATCGAAGCCCTTCCAAGTGTAAAAGGCACTTTTACTCAGGCCGGACAGTTTCAGGTGATCATTGGAAATGATGTGCAGTCCTTTTACAATGAGTTTGTTTCCATTTCCGGTGTTGAGGGAGTGTCAAAGGATGAAGTAAAGAAAGAAGCCAAGGGAAATTTAAATCTTTTGCAGCGGGGTGTAGCTGATATTGCAGAGATCTTTGCGCCATTGATTCCCGCGATCATTGTAGGAGGTCTGATTCTGGGATTCAGAAACATTATAGGTGAGATTAAGTTAGTAAACGGAGGAACAGAAACCCTTGTAGCCTCATCCCAGTTCTGGGCCGGCGTACATAGTTTCCTCTGGCTCCTTGGGGAAGCCATTTTCCATTTCCTGCCGGTAGGTATCACCTGGTCAGTAACAAAAAAGATGGGAACCACTCAGATCCTTGGTATTGTCCTTGGACTGACCCTTGTCTCGCCTCAGCTTTTAAATGCCTATGCCATGGCATCAGGGGCAGAAGTGCCTGTTTGGGATTTTGGGTTTGCGAAAATGCAGATGATCGGTTATCAGGCCCAGGTTATTCCGGCTATACTTGCCGGATTTGTGTTGGTATATTTAGAAAGGTTCTTTAAGAAGATCACGCCTCAGGCGGTTTCCATGATTGTAGTACCATTTTTATCCCTTTTGCTTGCAGTGATCGCTGCTCATGCAGTGGTAGGACCCATTGGCTGGGTGATTGGCTCCTGGATCTCCAAGGTTGTTTATGCTGGTCTTACCTCCAGTTTCCGCTGGTTATTTGCAACCTTATTTGGATTTGTATATGCCCCCCTTGTCATCACAGGGCTTCACCATATGACCAATGCCATTGACTTACAGCTCATGGCTGAATTCGGAGGCACCATGCTGTGGCCGATGATCGCTTTATCAAACATTGCCCAGGGATCTGCGGTTCTGGGTATGATGTATCTTCAAAAGAAAGATGAGGAAGCAAAGCAGATCTCTATTCCTGCCTGTATTTCCTGTTACCTGGGAGTTACAGAACCAGCTATGTTTGGTGTGAATTTAAAGAGAGGGTTTCCGTTCCTTTCTGCTATGATTGGATCCGCTATAGCTGCTACTGTTTCAGTAGGAATGAATGTTATGGCAAATTCCATTGGAGTTGGCGGCCTTCCTGGAATTCTTTCCATTCAGCCCCAGTATATGGGAATATTCGGAATCTGCATGCTCATTGCCGTTGCAGTGCCCTTTGGGATGACAGTCATACTTGGAAAGAAGAAGGGAATCGTTTAGATGGAGAGCTTTAAGAAATCATGTGTATATCAGATCTATCCAAAATCCTTTATGGACAGCAATGGAGATGGAACAGGAGATTTAAGAGGAGTGCTGGAAAAGCTGGATTACCTAAAGCTGTTGGGCGTGGATTACCTTTGGCTGACTCCGTTTTTCCTGTCTCCCCAAAATGACAATGGGTATGATATCCAGGACTACTGCCGGATTGATCCTTTGTTTGGAACTATGGAGGATTTGGAAGAGCTGATTGCAAAAGCAGGAGACTTAGGTATGGGTCTGATGTTTGATATGGTTTTCAACCATACCTCCACAAGCCATGAGTGGTTTCAAAGGGCTCTTCAAGGTGACAAACGGTTTCAGGACTACTATTTCTTTAAAGAAGGAGCTCCGGGGAATCCGCCCACTAACTGGCAGTCAAAATTCGGAGGCAGCGCATGGGAATATTCGGAAGAAGCAGGAAAATATTACCTGCATTTATATGATAAGACCCAGGCAGATTTAAACTGGGATAATCCCCTGGTGCGGGAAGAGATAAAACAAGTGATCCGTTTCTGGAAGGAAAAGGGGATACGGGGATTCCGGTTTGATGTTATCAATCTGGTATCCAAACCATCTGCCTGGGAAGACGATGAGGAGGGAGACGGCCGCCGGTTTTATACCGACGGCCCCCGGATCCATGAATATTTAAAGGAAGTCGTGAAGGATACAGGCCTGGATACGGAGGATATCATTACAGTGGGAGAGATGTCCTCTACCACCATTGACCACTGCATCCGCTATACCAATCCAGAGGAAAAGCAGCTTAAGATGTGTTTTAATTTCCATCATTTAAAAGTGGATTACCAGGGAGGAGACAAATGGTCCCTAATGCCCTATGATTTTGGAAAGCTCAAAAAGATATTCCATACATGGCAGACATCTATGGCCAAAGAGAACGGCTGGAATGCGGTATTCTGGTGTAATCATGATCAACCCAGGGCTGTATCCAGGTTTGGAGATGACAAAGAGCACAGAAAGCAGTCCGCTAAGATGCTGGCAACGGTTATCCACGGGATGAGGGGCACTCCCTATATTTACCAGGGGGAGGAAATTGGCATGACCAATGCCTGTTTTAGCCACATTTCCCAATACCGGGATGTGGAAAGTCTTCACTACTTTGCTATATTAAAGGAACAGGGAATAGAAGAAGAGGAAATTTACCGGATTTTAAGAGAAAGGTCCAGGGATAATGCCAGGACCCCCATGCAGTGGGAGGATGGAGAGCAGGCAGGATTTACCACAGGCGTGCCATGGATTAATGTGAATAAAAACCATGCTGCGATCAATGTGAAAGAAAGCCTTGCTGATCCTGATTCGATATTTTTCTATTATCAAAAGCTGGTTGAGCTTAGAAAAAGCTGCAGGGTGATCAGCGAAGGAAATTATGAGCCTGTTTTAGTGAAGCAAAAAGGAGTATTTGCCTATAGGAGAAGGTGGCAGAAAGAAAAACTTCTGGTCTATGCTAATTTCACTGATAAGAGCCAGGAAATGGAAGGCAGCGAGATACTGGAGGGCTGGAAAATCCTGTTATCTAATTGTGCCAGCCCGGAGATCAAAGAGAAAAGGCTTGTTCTGGAACCATTTGGTGCTGTCATGCTGCATTCCTGTGAAACGGTCTAACACTCCATTAAGTGCTGTACCAGGATTTTGATTCCCATGAGGATCAGGATCAGGCCTCCGGCAAATTCGGCCTTAGACTTATAACGTGTACCAAATACATTTCCAACCTTAACACCAAGAATGGAAAGTGTGAAGGTGGTGACTCCAATAAAGGAGACTGCCGGGACGATCTGTACCTGGAGAAATGCAAAGGTCACACCGACTGCAAGTGCATCAATACTGGTTGCCACTGCCAATGGAATCATGGTTTGAGGAGCCATGGGGGAATCCTCACAATCTTCTTCCTCTTTGCCAAAGGATTCCTTTATCATGTTTAAGCCGATGGCTCCAAGCAGGATAAAGGCGATCCAGTGGTCAAAGGAGGTAATGGCCTCCTTAAACTGTGAACCAAGCAGGTATCCTATTAGGGGCATTCCGGACTGAAACCCTCCGAAATACAACCCAACAATAACAGCATGATTCCAGTTCATCTTTGGCATGCATAATCCTTTGCATATGGAAACTGCAAAAGCATCCATGGATAAGGCTACCGCTATGATGAACAATTCCAGTAAAGACATGAGATATTCCTCCTGCGTATTGGTGATATAAATATATGCCTAATCATGTTTGTTCAGCCGTATTTTTTCCAGATATTCAAACAATTCCGGGTCCAGGTTGTCAAAAAGACGGTTTTTCTTTGAAGGAATCCGTTCTAAGTGCTCCTTTTTAATTTCGGTATTTGTCTCTTCAATTTCTTTTTTTAAATCTCTGGCGGAAAGGCGTGTACAGCCCTTTCCCAGAATGATAATCTGTTCTATCTTGTCTGAGGTGGCCACCCGTACCTGGTACTGTCTGCCAATCTGCTGGGAGACCTTTTCAATATACTGGTCTGCTGTTTCGGCTTCTTTGGTAAAAATCACATGAATGTTGTGGTATTCCATGACAGTGCCCGTGTTTCCCTTGACCTTGTAGCCATCAAAAACAAGAACCACATTACACTTTTTATAACCCTGGTAATTGCAGAGAATGTCCTGAAGCCTGGTTCTGGCGGAGTCCATATTGGTCTCTGCCAAATCCTTTAGCTCAGGCCAGGCAAATATGATGTTGTAACCGTCTACTAGCAGATATTCAGAACTCATATGATAACCTCTGTGAAAGCCTAAAGTTTTTTAATTTTATTTTCATAAATACGCCGAAACAAAATGGTGGTCAGGACCAGTGCCATAATCTCTGCCAGAGGGAAAGCATACCATATGGCATGCAGACCAAAGAATCTTGCAAATATATACGCCAAAGGTAAAATACATACAAGCTGTCTGGCAATGGATACCATGAGGCTATAGATGCCGTTTCCAAGAGCCTGGAAAACGGAACCGACAATAA
This sequence comes from Bacillota bacterium, assembly GCA_023398855.1. GTDB lineage: Bacteria > Bacillota > Clostridia > Lachnospirales > Lachnospiraceae > Lacrimispora. The sequence continues at coordinate 925 of JAEWRS010000104.1, read as the reverse complement.
TGCTGTAGCCGGCAAAAAGGAAACCAGAACTAATGATGCGCAAAGCAGGAACACCAATTAAAATCATGTGCTCAGAAGCATCAAACAGGAGTAAAAGCTGTTTTGGGAATATTTGGAAGATCAGTACTCCAATAAGCATGATAGAGACCGAACCAATAATACTGGAGCGTATGGTCTTCATGATGCGGTCCTTGTTTTTAGCACCCCAGTTATAGGCCACAATAGGGACCATACCGTTATTAAGCCCGAATACAGGCATAAAGATAAAGCTTTGCAGTTTAAAGAAGATGCCAAAGACGGACACCGCTGTTTCAGAGAACAAAAGGAGGATTTTATTCACACCAAAAGTCATGACTGAACCGATGGACTGCATGATAATGGATGGAAGCCCCACCTTGTAAATATCCATAATGGTTTCTTTGTGAGGACGGAAGTTCCGCATATTTAAATTCACGTCAGGATTTCTGGTTAAATTAAAATGCAGCAGAAGTATCATGGCGATGATCTGGCCGATAACGGTTGCAATGGCTGCTCCGGCAATGCCCATGCGGGGAAATCCGAAAAGCCCGAAAATAAGGATGGGATCCAGAATGATATTGATGATAGCTCCAAGCCCCTGGGTGATCATGTTGTAGATGGTGCGTCCGGTGGACTGCATGATCCGTTCAAAAGCGATTTGTAAATAAACGCCAAAGGAGAAGATGGTGCATATAGATAAGTAAGTGGTTCCCTGGCTGATAATTTCCACATTGTCTGTCTGAACCGTAAAATAAAACCTGGAAAAGAAAATTGCCAGCATTGCGGTGATAAAGTAACTGAGAATAAAAACAAATATCCCATTGACAGCAGCTAAGTCGGCGGCTTTCTGATTTTGCTCTCCTAAGGAACGGGAAAGAAGTGCGTTCACACCCACACCGGTTCCTAC
>JAEWRS010000101.1 GCA_023398855.1 Bacillota bacterium | reverse complement strand
TGGAAATGGCTGATGAATTATAAGTTTGGCATATTTAATGAAATCCTCGGAAGGTTTGGCATGGATCCGGTAGCCTGGCTGTCGGATCCCAAGGTGGTCTTATTTTCCATATCAGGAGTGTTCATCTGGGCCAGTGTTGCTTATCAGGTAATTGTGCTTTTGGCAGGGCTGCAGGGGATTCCGGTGAGTTATCAGGAAGCGGCTAAAATCGACGGGGCAAATTCTGTTCAGCAGTTTTTTAATATCATATTGCCTCTTTTATCCCCCTCTGTCTTTTTTGTATGTGTGACCACGGTGATTAATGTGTTTCAGATTTTTGACTTTATTTATCTGATGATTCCCCAGGGAAGCAGCGGCATAGAAGCTTCCCGGTCCCTGGTCACATATTTCTTTGAGCAGTCATTTGTGAAGTTCCATAAAGGCTATGGAGCGGCAATCAGTTTCCTGTTATTTTTATTAATACTTCTTATTACGGCAGTACAAATGGTTCTTCAAAAAAAACTGGTGTTTTATGATGATTAAGGGGAGGGTGTGTTGAAATGAAAAAGAAATGGCCGGTTTATCTGCTTTTAATCATCTGCACAATGGTAACGGTTGCTCCGTTTTTATGGATGATATTGACTTCCCTGAAAGATTATGAAGAAAGTATCAGGATACCGCCCACCATATTTCCGGAAGTCCTTACGATTCAGAGCTACCTGCAGGTTTTAGATAAGTTTCCTTTTGCTTATTTCTATATGAATACATTTCTGGTATTATTTTTTACCATTGCAGTAGAGCTGGCAATCTGTTCCATGGCTGCATATGCCTTTGCCAGATTAGATTTCCCGGGAAGGGATGTGATTTTTATCCTCCTCCTGGCCTTGATGATGGTCCCGGGACAAATATTTCTGGTGCCTAATTATGATATCATGGTTAAGCTGAAGCTGGCAGATACGGTTACCGCATTATGGCTTCCAAAGGTGTTCAGTGCATTCGGAACCTTTATGCTTCGTGAATTTTTCAAAGGTCTGCCAAAGAGCCTGGACGAGGCAGCCATGCTGGACGGCTGCAATTATTTTCAGATCTATTTCAAAATATTGCTGCCGCTGATAAAGATTGCTTTGACATCTTTGGCGATTTTAACGGCAATTTCTACATTTAAGGATTTGATGTGGCCCCTGATCGTAAATAACTCCATGAATAAAATGACCTTATCAGCAGGCCTGGCCATGCTGATCGGTGAACATACCACCTATTATCCACAGGTCATGGCGGGAGGTATTATCGCAATTCTTCCCATGATATTACTTTTCTTTGTTTTTCAAAAACAATTTGTAGAGGGAATTGCTACCACAGGAGCAAAGCAGTAGGGAGGGATAAGATGATTGATTTGTTAGCAGTATGTGCCCATCCGGATGATTTGGAGGTGTGTGCATCAGGAATTTTTGCAAAAGCAAAAAAAGAAGGGCTTAAGACAGGTCTGGTGATATTTACAAGAGGAGAATCAGGCGGATATGCCAGTCAAAGTGTAAGAGAAGAGGAGGCACAAGAAGCCGCAGGAATATTGAAACTGGACTATTTTGTGATGCTGGATTTCCCGGATGCAGGTGTTTATTTTGAAAAAAGCGCGGTACATGCTCTGATTCCCCATCTCAGGAACTGTTCGCCAAGATATGTTTTAACTCTTCTGGAAGAAGATTATCATCCGGACCATGTAGCCGTGTCAAAAATTACAAAAGCAGCCTGTTTTACAGCTGGTCTGAAAAAATATTCGCTGGATGATATGGATTGGCATTATGAAGCAATTATTTATTTTGGTGCGTATAACAAGCGGAACAAAAGAAGGCCGGATATCTATGTGGATATCTCAGATGTAATTGAAATTAAAAAAAGGTCCTGTGAAGCCCACCGGTCTCAAAAGATTCTGCCCTATGCAATGAATCTTGCAGAGGAATATGGAAAAGCAGCGGGGGTGAACTATGCGGAAGGACTGTATTTAGGTGAAAGTATTACGATTAACAGCATCAGCAGTATTATGAAAAGACAGGATTTTTAAATACCAGGTACAGGAAAAGAAAAAGAGTGAAAAATACCGCTTTTATTAGCGGCGGAATGGGTGATTAGTATGAAATTGACAGTGATTGGTGGATGTGGTTCCCGAAGCCTGATGCTGGCAAAAAGCCTGGCACAGCAGGCGGATGAACTGCACATAGCTGAAGTTGTATTTATGGATATTGACGAGATGAGGATCCGTATATTGGGGGCAATGGTCCGGGAAGTATTTGTCAGGATTGCTCCCAAAGTGAAATTCAGCTGCACAACTGATCCAAAGGAAGCGGTTATGCAGGCGGATTTTATTATTACTACAATTCGGGCAGGAAAAGAAGAAGGCCGTATTATGGATGAGCGGATTGCTTTAAACCATGGTGTCATTGGACAGGAAACTACAGGGGTAGGCGGCTTTGGCATGGCTCTTCGTTCCATTCCTGTCCTGATGGATTATTGTAATCTCATTAAAAAATATGCCAATCAGGAGGTCTGCGTATTTAATTTTACCAATCCGGCCGGGTTAGTTACCCAGGCCTTAAGAGATCAGGGGTATGATTTTGTTTATGGGATTTGTGATGCGCCATCAGGATTATTAAGGCAGATTGCTTCTTTATATGGAACCGGTGTAAGGGAATTAAACGTCAGACTGATTGGGTTAAACCACTTATCCTATTTTATCAGTGTGAAAAAGCAGGGGAAGGAAATGATAAATGAAATCCTTCATAATCCTGAGTTATATACCAAAACCGATATGCGTTATTTTGAACCGGAGCTGGCCCAGCACCTTGGCTGTTTGCTTAATGAATACTTATATTATTTTTATTACCGGGAAAAAGCAATGGAAAATATTCAAAGGACCGGTGAGACAAGAGGCGAGAGAATCCGGTCCATCAATCATGAGATGCTTCAGGAACTGGGAAAGTATAAGGCCGAAAAGGATTTTGACAAGATGCTTGAGATATACAGTCACTATACCCTTTTAAGGGAGAGCAACTACATGCAGGGAGAGACTTCCGTAGCAAGGGATAAACAGAGCATACCCAAATTCAGTTTGGTAAGCGATGAGGAGGGAGGATATGCCGGAGTAGCACTGGCGCTCATTAGGGCTAAGATTACCGGCCAAAGGGGAGAAATGATTTTATGTGTGCCCAATGGAGAAACTCTTCCATGGCTTGAAAAGACTGACATCATAGAAGTTTCGTGCGGGATATCAAGGGAAGGGGCAAAGCCCAAACCAGGAAATTATGAAGTTCCGGAAAGCGTCAGGCAGTTAATCAGTGGGATGAAATATTATGAAAGAACAGCAGCACAGGCAATTGTGGAACAGGATGCCAACAAAG
>JAEWRS010000073.1 GCA_023398855.1 Bacillota bacterium | reverse complement strand
CTACGGGGTAGCAGCAGTATTTGCAACAATTACAATGGTGTTGACAGTACTCTGTCTTGTTATCTATTTGAAATGCACCAAGATGGAGGATGTGCGCCTGTAAAAATGGTAATAAACCAAATTTTATAGAGAGAAGGGAAGAAATTATGAAGAAAAGAAAGTTATTGGCAGCAGGTCTTGCAGCGGTGATGATGTTATCCGTGACTGCATGCAGCACGAAAAAGGAACCGGAGACAAAAGCAGAAACAACGGCCCAGGAAGCAAAGACAGAAGCTCAGTCAGCAGATGCAAAGGCAGCAGAAGCAACGGCCTCCGGAGCCCCCTATTATGTGAAGCCGGCGGGTGAGGTGAACGGGAAGATCACCGTTTACACCACAATGGAAGAAACTCAGCAGAAGGTTTTAAGTGAAATGTGGAAAAAATATTATCCGGACTGTGAACTGGAAATCCAGGCGGATTCCGTGGGAACGCTGGCGACCAGAATCAGAAGTGACGAATCCTGCGATGCAGATGTGGTAATCGGCGGCATGTTTGCTGCTGATGGAAAAACCTATCACGATATCCTACAGCCTTATACCGCGGCCTGTGACAAAGAACAGGGATACCATGATGATTCCGGTTATTATACCTTTTATGATGTACAGGTTATGTGTCTTGTTGTAAATCCTGCCTTAAGGGATGAGCTGGGAATAGAGATCAAGGGCTATAAAGATTTACTTAATCCGGCACTGAAAGGAAAAATCATTCTTGCTGCTCCTGATTCTACATCTTCCGGGTGGCGTCAGTTGCAGACCATTTTAGCGGTTATGGGTGATGGATTTAATGATGAAAAATCATGGGATTATATTAAGCAGCTGATTCCAGCCAGCTTTTCAACCACATCCTCAAAGGATGTTTATAATCTTGTCAGCAATGGAGAATATGTGGCAGGTCTTTCTTATGAGTCAAGCGTAGCCGCTTTAATCAATGATGGAGCTCCTGTTGAGTGTGTTTATATGGAAGAAGGGAATACTGCAATGGCTGGAGGTGCTGCAATCGTAAAAAATGCACCAAATCTTCCGGCAGCTCAGGCAATGATGGATCTTTTATCTTCTGCTGAATTCCAGGATGCCCGCGCAGTGGCTTCTGCCGGACGCGGTTCCAATGGATTATGCAATTTAAGCGGACTGCCTGATGAGGAAACATTATATATCAGAGAGCTTGACTTTACTTATTTAGCGGAGCATAAAGATGAAATTCTTAACAAGTGGAATGAACTGTATGCAGAATTAAACTAATATGATGGTGTCCCAAAGTCCGAAGTCCGGGAAAAGATATCAGTCCGGCAATGGACTTTTGGGACATTTTTTCCAAAGGTCCATGAAGGATGGCCGGAGCTGTATTTGATGAGACCGAAATGTCAAAGGCAATGCGAAAGGAATGGAAAGGAAAAGATAACTATGAAGACAAAAGCGGTTAGAATGTATGGGGAACGGGATTTAAGGCTGGAAGAGTTTGAGCTGCCCCCCATAAAAGAGGATGAGATTCTTGTAAAGGTCATGAGCGACAGTATTTGCATGTCAACCTATAAACTGGTGGAACAGGGAAAGAAACATAAGAGAGCCCCACAGAACATAGATACCAATCCGGTTATTATTGGCCATGAATTTGCAGGTGTGATCGTAGAAGTGGGAGATAAATGGAAGGACCAGTTTCAGCCTGGAATGAAGTTTGCCCAGCAGCCAGCCTTAAATTACAAGGGAAGCCTGGCTTCCCCCGGATATTCCTATGAGTTTTTCGGCGGAGCCTGTACTTATTGTATTATACCTCATGAGGTGATGGAGCTGGGGTGCCTGATGCCATTTGAAGGTGATAGTTTTTTTGAGGTTTCCTTGGGAGAGCCTATGAGCTGTATCATAGGAGGGTATCATGGAAATTATCACACCAGCAAGAGAAACCATGATCATACCATCGGCACAAAGGAGGATGGCGATATAATTATTCTGGGTGGTTGCGGTCCCATGGGTCTGGGAGCCATAAGCTACGGAATTCAGTACAAAAACAAACCCAGGAGAATTGTTGTAACAGACATTGATGATACAAAGATTGAACGGGCCAGAGAAGTGATTCCAGAAGATTTTGCTGCTAAAAACGGAGTGGAGCTGCAATATGTCAATACCAGCAGGCTGGAAGACCCGGTGGCAGAGCTTCGGGCTCTCACGGGAGGGAAGGGCTATGATGACGTGTTTGTTTATATCCCCAACCGCAAGGTAGTGGAAATGGGAGATCAGCTTCTGGCATTTGACGGTTGTTTAAACTTTTTTGCCGGTCCCACAGATAATCAGTTTAAATCTGAGATTAATCTTTATAATGTTCATTATATCAGTGCCCATATCATTGGAACAACTGGAGGAAATAACGATGATTTAGTGGAAGCCAACCAACTGGCTGCAAAGGGAAGGATCGAACCGGCGGTTATGGTAACACATGTAGGAGGCATTGACAGCATTGCGGAGGCGACTTTGAATCTGCCTATGATTCCAGGAGGAAAAAAGCTGACCTATACGCAGTTTGATATGCCTCTGACTGCCATTGAAGATTTTGGAGAGCTGGGAAAAACGGATTCTTTATTTAAAAAACTGGATGAAGTATGCAGGGAGAACCGTGGACTCTGGTGTGCCAAAGCCGAGAAGATCCTCTTTAAGCATTTTGGAGTAGAAGAATAAAGATAAAACAAGCCTGCAAGTTTAGATAAAAAAACGGAATTGGCAGGAAAACCCTGAGGGATGTACACAAAAAAGAGCTTGTGTCTTCCTGTCAGGGTTTTGTTATTTTTTAGATTATCTGACAGGATAGAAAAAGGATGACATTTCGGTGATAAAATGTCTCCGGGTTCCCGAAAAATTTCTTATTATATGAAGCTATTCCTGAGTAAAAGTGGATTGCTGTTTGCAGAATAATCAAGTATAATCGGGGAGTGGACGCGTTTGGGGAGGTATTATTATGCCTATGGATCAGGAATTAGACTTTATTGAGGCGGGAACGGTTAGTATGCCTATAAAATGGTGCCGCCATCTTGTGATAGCCGGTTATGTTACTGGGGCTATGATCATTTTGGCACATATCATCTGGTATTTTGCTGCACAGAGTATTCTTGTCTTAACGCCGGATATTTACATCCGCCGTTATATTGTGCTGCCGGCCATTGGCCTGCTGGCTTTGATTTTACTTGTGGACCTTTTGGTCCGTTTGCCCATCCTGCCTCTTTTGGCAAAGGAATATCTGGTACTGATGCTTTTTACCTCCTTTTCCTTTTACCTTTCTTCTACTCACGGGATAGCTACGATCTTGCTAGGAACGTTTCCTATATCTGTATTTGTTTCTACTATTTTTGCAAATATGAAGATGACCAGGCGGATTTTTCTGGTGAACAGCGCTGCTCTCTCTGCCAGTGGATATATCCTGCTCAAAGGTGGAGACGGCGACGGCCGTATACTTATGGCATTATTTATTGCATGGGATGTTCTTCTGTGTTCCTACCTGTTGGCAAAGGTTATGATCTTAAAAGATCATAATAATCTTATGTCGTTAAAGCATTTATATAATCTAAAGGAAAAAATGCAGGAGCAGCTAAAGCTTGATCCGTTTACAGGACTATATAACCGGGGAACCTTTGACACCTGTTTATCCCAAACAGTGGAAGAGTGCAGAAACGCCAATATATGCCTGTCTCTTGCTGTCATTGATGTAGATGAATTCAAGCTGGTAAATGACGAGTATGGACATGCTGCAGGTGACCGGGTATTGCTTCATCTGGCTCAAATTCTTAAAGGCAATGGAGCTGAAAACATCAATGCATTTCGAATAGGCGGTGAAGAGTTTGCAATTCTGTTTAAGGGCTATTACGAAAAGGAAGCATATAAGATCTGCGAAGAAATGCGTTCTGTTATGGAATCCTCGTCTTTAAACCAGATTGATAAAAACACCATTACCTTTAGCTGCGGGCTGGCCTGCCTGGATCTTCAGC
>JAEWRS010000532.1 GCA_023398855.1 Bacillota bacterium | reverse complement strand
TTGGCGGAACATATAACCATCTTGTCTATGAGATAAACAGCAGTTTTCTGGAAGATGGAGATGTGATTAAGGGCTCTTTTTATCTGGTTACCAATGGCGGAGAGAGAGAAGTCCCTTATTCTTTTTGTGTGGAACTGGGTACCTCAGGAAAAGCGCTGGGTGATTTAAAGACAGCAGAGGATTTTGCTGAAACAGCAAAAAAGGATATGGATACTGCTCTTCGCCTGTTTGAGTACCGGGATTTTGCCACGGCAGTCTTTATGCAAGACCTTCGTGTAAGGGCAATCTACGATGGATTGAAGGGACGGCCTGACAGAAGAAAGGAACTGGAAGAGTTTTTGACCGCTTTAAAGGTGAAAAACCCGGTTCATTTGTGGGCAGAAACCCAAGAGCGGAGATTTGGAGAATTGGAAGAGGTTGTAACAGACTGGGTGATCCTGACACGCAGTGACTGGGGTTATGTGAACCTGGAGGTTACGACAGACTGTGATTTTATAGAGCTGCCCAGGAAATATATTGGGGAGCAGGATTTTAAAGAAGAAGAATGCAGAATACCGTTCCTGGTTCATCCAGACCGCATGCACCAGGGAGAGAACTCAGGAAGAATATTGATAACCGGGGTTGAGGATGGTTTTGTCATTCCTGTCACTGCGGTGAATAATCCGGGGGGCGGGATATCTGCGGAAGATGCTTTTGCAAAGGAAGCCTTTGTCCGGTTTCTTAAGCTGCGACTGGAAGAAGAATGTGGTCAAACAGATTTAAATAACCTATATGATGAGATGGGAAAGGCCCTTGATGAGATCGAACTGATGAAGGGCGAAAGCAGCCTTGTTAAGCTATTCCGGGCTGAGATATTTCTTGGACAGGGAAATCCATCCAAGGCGGCCTTACTCCTTGATGAGTGCAGGGATGAAATCCTTAAGGACCGCCAGGAGAAAAAAGAGCTTTACTGCTATTATCAGTTCCTGCGCTTAAAAGTACAGCCTGACGAATACCAGAAAGAATCCTTAATCCGTCTCATGAAAAAATATCTGGAAGAAAACAGGCGGCTCTTCTGGCTTTTTTTGCTGCTCATAAAACTGGATGACAAACTGATTGAAAATTTGCCGGCTCTTGTTTCCGTGATGAAAAAACAGTTTCAGATGGGAGTCAGAAGCCCGTTTTTCTATGTATGGGGCTGCAGAGTGTTAAACCATGGGCCGGAGATCATGAGAACCATGGGGGCCATGGAGCTTCAGATCCTCTATCACTGTGCAGGTAAGGGACTTGTGGATAAAAAGCTGGCAATAGCTGTATCCAGACTCACTCTGGCAGTAAAACATTTCAACCGGCTCCATTACCGGATGCTGGTGAAGCTTTACGAGGAACACCCGGTAAAAGAAGTTCTGGAGGCAATCTGCGCGTTGCTGATCAAAGGGGAATGCCGCATGGCAGAAGCCTTCTCATGGTATGAAAAAGGGGTAAAGGCCGGGATCAGCCTGACACGGCTGTATGAATATTATTTGTATGCTTTGCCTGGAAATTACTGCTATCTCCTTCCCAAGGAAGTGCTCCTTTATTTTTCTTATGGAGGAAATGAGCTGGATCTTCACAGCAGAGCTGTCCTTTATAAAAATGTTCTGGTCTATTTAGAGCCAGGAGACCCTCTTTACCAGGCCTATGAGCGTACCATTGAAAAGTTTGCCACGGAGCAGCTGTTTGAATCACGGATCGACAAGCAGCTGGCCGGAATCTACGAGCGTATGATCCTAAAGGATGTGATCGACCTTCCCATGGCAATGGTTCTGCCTTCCATTCTCCGGTCCTACCGGGTGGAATGCAGCAATAAAAAGATGAAGTACGTCATTGTATGCTATGAGGAGATGACAGAGGAGGATGCTTTCATTCTTAACGATGGCGTTGCCTATGTGCCGCTGTTTTCAGAACACAGCATATTACTTTTTCAGGATGCATTTGGCAACCGTTATGCCAGTATTCCCTATAAAAAAGAGCCGGTCATGGACCGCACAGAGCTGGAAGAACGCTGCTTTGAAGTGTACCCGGAGCATTCCATGCTCAGGCTCCGGGCATGCGAACGGATTCTCTCTGACGGGGTCTCCTCCTTGGAAGAGGTAAAGATATTAGAAGGTACGATAGAAGACAAAAGACTGCGCCCCCTTTACCAGAAGCTCCTTCTTTCCAGAGTCATTGAATACTACCAGAAGCAGGCTGCTCTGCAGGAAGAGGGTGGAGGCGGGGCCGGATACCTGCTGAAACTGGATAAAAAGATCCTTACAAAGCAGGAACGGATAAGCGTCTGCAATACCCTGATTCACAACAATTACATGGAAGAGGCCTTTTTGATGATTCGGGAATTCGGCAATGAAGGCCTTGAGACGGAACGGCTGTCCGAACTGTGTTCGAAAATGATACTTAAGAATTTATTTGATGAGGATCCCCTGCTTTTACATCTGTCCTACGATGTTTTTAAGGAAGGGAAGAGTGACGGAGTGATCCTTGATTATTTATGTGAGCATTTTAACGGCCTTACGGATCAGATGTACCGCGTGCTGATGAATGGCGTTTCAGAACATGTGGAAACATACGATCTGGAAGAGCGCCTGACGGCCCAGATGATGTTTTCCGGCTGCAGCCTAAAGCTGGATAAAGTGTTTGGCCTTTACCGGAGCCGTAAGGAAACCAGCGATATGATTGTAAAGGCTTACTTCACCATCAAATGCACTGAGTACTTTATGGAAGATAAGGAGCCGGAGGAAACGATTTTTGCTTACCTGGAAGGAACTGTTCAGGCTGCTTCATTAAAAGGCCGGCTTCCCACCATTTATCTGCTGGCAATTACAAAATACTATTCCTGTCTTCCTGCTCTTGATGAGCAGCAACAGGAGCTGTGCCGACAAACGGTTTCCTTCCTGTTGGAAGAAGGCTTTGTATTTCCGTATTTTAAGACTCTCGCAGTATATGTCCCCATGTCTGAGGACATCATGGACAAGGCAATGATCCAGTACTGCACTGACCGTGACTCCAAGGTGGAACTTTATGTGAGGATCCTTCCTGATGAAGAGGAATTTCACAGTGAGGATATTTCACGGATGTACCAGGGCGTTTTTGTCAAGCAGAAGATATTGTTTGAAGGCGAGCTCATGGAGTACCAGGTGAGAGAACTGGCTGGGGAAACGTGGGTAGTGAAAAAAGAGGGAAGTATCAGCTGCGACACAGGATCCTTCAGGGAGACTTCGGGCAGCAGATTTGCCTGCTTAAACGAAATGGGTCTGTCTTTGAACTTAAAGGATGAAAACGGGCTTAAAAAAAGGATGCAGGAGTATTTAAAAAAGAATGCTGCTGCAGAAGAATTATTTCCACTGATGTAAGATAAGGGGGCTGTCAATGGACGGACTGATAATAGGGCTTGATCTTTGCGATGCCTATACCCGCATATGCTGCCATGACAGGGAACAATCATGGTGTATTCCTACAGTCATCTGCAGGAAAAAGGATGAAGATGCCTGGTTTGTAGGGGAGGAGGCCTTTGCCTATACCCTTGTAGGCGAAGGCATAATTGTGGACAAGCTGATAAAAATGGTTAGGAAAGATGGAACCGCCACCCTGGGCGGGACCAAATACGAGGGTCTTGACCTTTTAAAGATGTTTTTAAAAAAGATATTAAAGCTTCCCATGGAGGAGTTCTTCTGCGAAGAAGTGAAACAGCTGGTGATCACCATGCAGAAGGTGGATGGCAAGCTCATGGATGCAATCATGTATTGTGCTGACTATCTGGAGATCCCAAGAGAACGGGTGCACATCATAAGTCATACGGAGAGCTTTGTATATTATACGCTCAGCCAGAAGAAAGAGGTTTGGAGCAACCAGGTGGGCGTGTTTGATTTGTCTGAGGATGCGTTCCATTATCATGAGCTGAAGGTTCAGAGAGGCCTTCGAAAGACGGTGGTGATTGCCGAGAACGAGGCGTTAGAGGAAAGCTTTAACCTGGATATCCTGGAGACACCTTCAGGAGGAAAGCTGGCGGATAAAATTTTAGGATCCTGCGCGGAAAGACTTCTCCATAAGAAATTATTCTCCTCAATATTCCTCACTGGAAAAGGCTTTGAGCATCACGACTGGGCATCGGATTCCATGAAGCTACTCTGCACCCGCCGCAAAGTCTTTATGGAACCGGAGCTGTTTGCCAGGGGATCGGCTTATAGGGGAATGGATTATCTCAAAGAGAAGACCGCTTACCCCTTTATCTGTGTTTGCCAGGGGCGCCTTCACTCCACGGTTTCCATGCGGGTGCTTCACAAGGAGCGGGAAAGCCAGCTTGTAGTCGCCGCCGCTGGAGACAGCTGGTATGAGGCGAAAAGCAGTGTGGACTTGATTGTGGATCATCAGGATTATGTGGAATTCATGGTAACGCCAATGGATCCAAAACAAAAACGGCTGATCAAAATTCCTCTGGAAGGTTTTCCCAAACGTACGGACAGGACCCTGCGCATCAGGATCAGCTTTGGATTTCTGGATGAAAAAACCATGGCAGTGGTGTTAAAGGACAAAGGCTTTGGGGAACTGTTCCCAGCTACAGAGGCCGTGATAAGGCAAGAGGTTATGCTATGAGTCTGATTCTTTGCCGGCAGGAGCCGGTTAAACATCCGTTTTACTTTGACGGTCTGGGAGTTCGTTTGTATTCCTCCCAGGAGCTTTGTTATGTAATCTATAACAATCCCCTTCTGGTAATGGATCAATTTGTGGAGGACAGCTTAATCCAGTTTATCCGGGAGGATTTAGATATGCCATTTCTGGCGGCCAAGCTGGAGAAG
>JAEWRS010000516.1 GCA_023398855.1 Bacillota bacterium | reverse complement strand
ACAGGATGCCAACAAAGCGGCAGATGCGTTGATGTTCCATCCGTTGGTATCCTCCTATTCCCTGGCAAAGTCAATTGTAAAGGACTATTTTGACGCTTATCAGGAATATACAGGAGGAAGAATATGGCTGGAATAGCAGGGTTTGGAATTGCCAATGTGGATTTTATTTTTGGAAAGACTCCCAGAATGCCCCGTCTGGGAGAAGAAATCTACAGCGGAAGCTGTACCAGGCAGCTTGGAGGAGGTCCGGTTGCCACCTTAATGCTCCTGTCAAAACTGGGGATACCTGTAAGGCTGGCTACTTACATAGGAAATGGACCATTAAGCCAATACCTTTTGGAAGAACTGGAGAAAAGTAACCTTCCTTATACTAACATGCTTTCTACTTCAGAGTACGATCCTGTGACACTTAGCTGTGTGGTCTCATGTGAACAGGACCGGGGTATTATTTCATACCGCCCGGATGATGATGCCTTTTTTGTGGAAAGCCAGAACGTCTATGAGTTTTATAGGGAAAGTAAGATTGCTTTCCTTACTTTAGAGCAAAAGGAATTGTGCAGACCTTTAAAAGAATCAGGAGCTGTCATTGTGCTGGATACGGCATGGAACGATGCAATGAGTCTTGACTGGTATTGGGATGTCTTCCCATATGTGGATTATTTTATACCCAATGAAATGGAGGCAAAAAAAATCGCCGGGACTGAGACAGCAGAACAGGCACTGAATGTTCTGGGACAGTATTTGAACACCCCGATTATAAAAAAAGGAAACAGGGGCTGTATTTATAAAAAATGCGGGAACACGTATGCAATTCCTCCCTTTCCGGTTAAGCATGTTGATTCTACTGGAGCAGGAGATGCATTTGCCGCCGGGTTTATGTATGGCCTTTATCATGGATTTGGCATTGATGACTGTCTCCGGTTTGGTAATATAACAGGCGGAAATGCCGTAACGGAAATCGGGTGCCTGGCAGCAGAAATAGATGAGAAGAAACTGCTGGAGAAATTTCGGCAGTATAACTGCAATGTCCCAAAAGGCAGCCCGCTTATATAAAGCGGTCATTCGTACTTGCACAGGCTCTTTCCTGCGGTTTATTTATGACAACTGCTTCTTGCCGTTTGAAACCAGCCACTTACCTTTTATACCTGTAAATATGGTTTTAAATGTGGTATGATGAACTGGCAGTGAGGAGGATGCAGTATGAAAGTTAATATAAAAACAATCAGCCAGGAGCTGGAGGAATCAGCAGATTTGTCCATTCATGAGCGGGATGATGCAGTGGGACGCCTTCTGGAATATTTAGAACAGGATTTGTTCCGTTCTGTGACGCTTTTATGCCAAAGAGGTGCAAAAATCTGCCGGGTGCCAAGCTACGGAATCTATTGGATTGAAACAGTCAATGACAAGCAGGTAGTCCATACAGAAGAGGAAACCTATGAAACAAACCAGAGGCTTTATGAACTGGAGCGTGTTCTGCCGTCTAATTTTATACGGATTTCCAAGTCTGTGATTATGAATATAGATAAGGTAAGGACGTATACCCCCATGTTAAATGGGCTTATGAAGGTATCCATGACTAATTCCCAGGTGACTTATATTTCCAGGAAATATTTAAAAGAGGTAAAAGAAAAGATTTTGGAGGTGAGACATTATGGAAAGGAATGAGAGGAAAAGAGATGCCTTTTGGGAAATTCTGCTTTCCGGCATTGATCTGGGAATGATATTATATGCCGGTGCATTAATGGGCCTGTGGCTTCTTTCCAGACGACAGGACTTAGAGATGGTTATGGATCGTTTTGGCCTGATTTTTCTCATCTATCTTGCGGCTGGCTGTGTACTTCAGATCTATAAATGTCTTCCGGAAATGGATTTTTTCTGGCTCAGGGGAATGGCGGTGGTTTACTGGTATTACATGATCTTGTTCCTGTCTTTGCTTTTTGCCCAGCTTCTTCCTGACTATTTAAGATACATGATCTTGTCGGATGCAGTTGTCCTTATTGCCAGATGGGCGGTGAATTACTTGTATACAAAACACACTGCCAATCAGCTGAATATGGCTAAAAAAGGGTATAACCTGGTGATTGACCTAGATGAAAAACCTGCTGCAAAAGAAGAGTTTTTCTCTGTCCTGGAAAATTACTGTATTAAAAACCGCATGAGCCTGGAGTATATAAAACGGGATATTCCGGCTGTGGTAAAGATAGACGGGGTTCTTCACAGCGTGGATTTAAGAAGCTTTTTAGGTTATGGAGGCTCCATATACACCATGCATATTACTAAGCTATAGCAGGCAGCAGGAGAGAAAACTTTGAGATGCCTGTGCTCCGGGAAATCCCAGAGAGGTCAGCCTATAAGATATTATCAGACCTTATCAATCATTAATGTAAGCGAAAGCAAATCCTCCTGACCTTTGTCGGGAGGATTTTTCCATGCCCGATATCCATGGAAAAAGAACTTGAAATATTATCTGGATGAGCTATTCTGAGAGTAATAGAAATAGATAAGGAGAAAACCATATGAATGAGCGAATGAAAAAGGCCCAGTCAGTCATGGAAGAGATTCCAGGCTTTCAATATCTCTATAAAGGGGAGGCCAGTAATGGAACGATACAGCATCTCATTAAGATGGACTGGGCTTTGGAAGCAGAAGACAGCAGTTCCGTCCGGCTGGCTTCTTTGGCCGGAATGGACAAAAATGATATTTATTATACTGCACTTTATAAAGACCCGGCAGCTGTTAGGAAAGTCATTGGATCATGCAGATTTGTTGTTTCCAGTTTAGAGGAATTGGAACTTATCAATGAAGCAGCAGCCGAATATGTGGCTCCGGGACATCTGGAAGTAATAGGAATTGTCGTGATCCCTGAAAATTATGACAATGGAAGTTTGCCGGGTTTCAGAATGAAAGAATTATCTCAATTATCGGCAGAATCCAGAGGCCTGCGTTTTATATCCATACGAGGATGTTTCATACAGGGAAATACAAAAGGTTTGTCAGGTGAGAGCCTTGGCAGGTATTTAAGAGACTGCTATGAAACCGCCAGGCAGGTTACCACAATTTTACCTTGCGGCATGTCCTATATCAATGCATGCAATTCCATGGAACCTGTTTACCAAACCATGAGATCAGGCCAGGAAGCCCAGGAAAAGCTCCGGACGGCTGCAAGAATACTGGTCAACCAGAACCAGACCGCTTTTTATGCAAGACTGATGCTTCAATAAAGAACCCCCTTTCCCCGGTGAGACGGTATCTGTCTTACTGGGGAAAGGGGGTTTGTAAATTCTTTATTTTTTCCTGTAATATGTATCCTTTAACGGCAGGCTTTGCCTGAATACGCCATCCAGTCTGTAGTAGGCATGGGCGCAGGCAGGAGATGTGGGAATCATACACAATTCCCCACACCCTTTGGCACCGAAAGAGTAAGGAAGTTTATCTTCTTCCTTAGGCTGGCAGAGAATTACTTCCAGTTCAGGTGCCTCATCGGCTCTCATAAATCCTATGGTTCCGAATTTGCTGGCAGGGTATCCGTTTTCACATTTAAATTCCTCCGTGACGCCGTAGCCGATCCCCATGATCATACCACCTTCTATTTGACCTTCTACTGATTGGATATTTACCGGCGTTCCCACATCAAAAGCTGACACAGCCTTGGTGATTTTTCCTTCTTCGTTTAAAATAATCACCTGAGTTCCGTAGGAATAAGATACATGGCTTACGGGATTGTCCTTGATGGCTCCTAACGGATCTGTCTGTGCAGAATATTCTCCGAAGAATTCCTGTCCTTCTAAGTCCTCCAGACTGTTTCCGCTGTCCAAGGAACATTTTAGTTTTTCACCGGCTCTGCGGGCTGCTTCTCCTGTAACCACCGTCTGGCGGGAAGCCGTGGAGGTTCCTGAGTTAGGTGTCCGTGTGGTGTCTGCCGCTTCAAAGATAAAGAGGGCAGGATCCAGTGCTGATGCGTGACAGATTTCGGTTAAGACCATTTGTCCGATTCCCTGACCCATACAGGAGGCAGAGGTGCGGATGTGAACCTTTCCCTGCTCAACAGAAAGCAGGACACGGCCGATATCCATTTTTCCCATTCCGGTTCCGGCATTTTTAAAGCCGCATGCAATTCCTGCATATGGATTGGAATAATAAATATCCTTTACAGCGTCAAGGCAGGCTTCCATATTGGTATTGGGATCAGCCGTCTGTCCATTGGGGAGAATATCCCCCGGCTTAATGGCATTTCGCCGCCGGATTTCCCATGGGTCAAGACCGGCCATTTCTGCCAGCAGGTTAATATTCATTTCCGTTGCAAAACAGCTTTGGGTTACGCCAAACCCGCGGAAGGCTCCGGATACCACGTTGTTGGTATAAACGGACATACCAAAGATATCGATGTTCTGGTAGTTATAGGGACCAGCTGCATGAGTACAGGCGCGGTGGAGCACCGGTCCTCCTAAAGAGGCATACGCTCCCGTATCGGCGATGATAACTCCCTTCATTGCTGTCAGACGGCCATTTTCATCACAGGCAGTGGTGAATTCCATTTCCATTGGATGACGTTTTACATGGTAATTTAAGGATTCCTGACGGCTGTATTTGATCTTGACTGGTTTTTTGGTATACCAGGCCATTAAGGCAGCATACTGCTGTACAGACATATCCTCCTTACCGCCGAAGCCGCCGCCAACTAAAGGTGCATGACAGTGAACCTTTTCCTTTGGCAGACCTAGCATCTGGGCACATTCTCTTTGAACATCGTAAATGGACTGGCTGGTAGTATAGATCAACAGACCGTCTTCCCCTTCAGGAAGTGCCACGCAGCATTCCGGCTCCATGAAGCCATGTTCCTGCCAGGAGGTCTTGTATTTTTTTGTCACCACATACTTGGATTTTTTAATGGCTTCATCCGCATTTCCTCTTACCAGGTTTGCCCGGCTCATGATATTGCCGTCTTCGTGTATGAGGGGGGCATCTCCCTTTAAAGCATCATAAGGGC
>JAEWRS010000398.1 GCA_023398855.1 Bacillota bacterium | reverse complement strand
TCCTATTATTACGACAGCAACGGTAGGCTCTAAAAATCCCATGTACTGTACTTCCCTTGGAAAGGTGATTCTGACCTACAGCGGAGAGGAGGCCAGGGACCAGATGATCAACTGGCTGAAATTCACCCAGTTCACGGAACGGACGATCAGAAACAAAGGGCAGCTTCTTGATGAACTGAAAAAGGTCCGGGAGAGAGGTTATGCTTTTGACGCAAGAGAAATGGAGGAACATATGCAGTGCGTGGGAGCACCGGTTTTTGACCGGGACGGCAATGTTTTGGGAGCCATTAGTATCTCCAGTCTCTATAAGCCTTCAGAAGATTATGATGCTTTGGGTAAGCTGGTTTCCCAAAAGGGCATGGAGGTTTCCCATTTGTTAGGGTTTCTTGGAAAAATATAAGGAATACCTGTTGACAAAATGGCCGGAAACGATTAATATTTCAGGTATAAGAATCGTAAATATGAAACTGATTCGTAAATACGAAATAAAGAAGGAGAGAAGTAGGAGAATGAAAAAAGAACAGGTTTTAACAAAAATGAAAAAAGACTGTTTGGTAGCTGTTGTTCGTGCAAAAGATTTTGAGCAGGGCGAAAAGGTAGTTGACGCCATTATTGCAGGCGGCATCAATTTCATTGAGATCACAATGACCATGGATGAAGGAAATCCTATTGAATTCATCGCAAAAATGTCTGAAAAATATAGCAAAAATGCAGATGTAGTAATAGGAGCAGGAACGGTTCTTGATCCGGAAACAGCAAGAGCTGCAATCCTTGCAGGAGCTAATTATGTGGTAAGTCCTGGCTTAAACACTGAAACGATCAAACTTTGCAACCGTTACAGAGTCCCCATGCTGCCGGGAGTTATGACACCAACAGAAGCAATTACTGCTTTAGAGTACGGCTGTGATGTAATTAAAATCTTCCCTGGCAACATCATGGGACCAGAAGCGATCAGTTCCTTTAAAGGCCCCCTTCCCCAAGGCGATTTTATGCCCTCCGGCGGTGTTGATGTTGACAATGTGGATAAATGGATCAAAGCAGGAGCCTATGCCGTTGGCACGGGAAGCAGCTTAACAAAGGGTGCTAAGACCGGTGATTTTGCTGCAGTCACAGCAAAGGCAAAAGAGTTCGTTGAGGCAGTAGCAGCAGCAAGATAATAGTAAAAAACATAATTTTAGGGAGAAAATAAAAATGGCAAAACTTGTGACCATGGGCGAGATCATGTTAAGATTATCTACCCCAAATAATGAGAAATTTATCCAGGCAGATGAGTTTGATGTAAACTATGGCGGCGGTGAGGCAAACGTAGCCGTTTCCCTGGCAAACTATGGACATGATGTGCAGTTCGTGACAGCTGTTCCCAAGAATCCGATCGGTGAGTGTGCGGTAGCTGCTTTAAGAAAATACAACGTAGGAACAAAGCACATTTCCAGAAGCGGAGAAAGACTTGGAATCTATTATTTAGAGACAGGCTCCGCCATGAGAGCTTCTGCAGTGGTATATGACAGGGCACATTCCTCCATTGCAACAGCAACTGCAGCAAATTTTGATTTTGATGAGATCTTTCAGGATGCAGACTGGTTCCATTTCACAGGAATCACTCCTGCAGTTAGCGATGAAGCGGCAGAGCTGACTGAGGCAGCTTTAAAGGCAGCCAAGGCTCACGGTGTAACCGTTTCTGTGGACTTGAACTTCCGTAAGAAATTATGGTCTTCCGAGAAGGCTCAGAAGGTTATGACAAACCTGATGCAGTACGTTGACGTGTGCATTGGCAACGAAGAGGATGCAGAGAAGGTTCTTGGCTTTAAGCCGGGTAATACCGATGTAACCTCCGGTGAACTGGAATTACAGGGCTATGTGGACATCTTCAATCAGATGATTGATAAGTTTAACTTCAAATACGTGATCAGCTCCTTACGTGAAAGCTACTCAGCATCTGATAACGGCTGGTCAGCATGCATCATGGATGGCAAGACCCGTGAATTCTATCACTCCAGGAAATACCGCGTTACTCCTATCGTTGACCGGGTAGGCGGAGGAGATTCCTTTGCAGCAGGCGTGATCTGCGGTCTGGTTGACGGCAAGGACTATAAGGGAGCTTTGGAATTTGCTGTGGCAGCGTCTGCATTAAAACACACGATTCCAGGGGACTTTAACCTGGTGACCAGAGAAGATGTGGATACTCTCGCAGGTGGTGATGGTTCAGGACGTGTTCAGAGATAATTCATAAATGGAAATTTTCACTAAGAAAATTATGCCAAAGAGGTGGGGAGTCATTAGGCAATGACTCCCCTTTTAAAAATTATGGAGGATAGTTCAAGATGAGTGACAGACCTTTTGATTTACTGAGCCTGGGATAATTGCTGTTGCGCCTGTCACCGGAAGGCGTGGAACGGCTTGTCAGGGGAGACTCTTTTCAAAAGCAGGTGGGCGGTGCAGAATTAAACGTTGCCGTGGGCGCGGCTCTTTTAGGACTCCATACAGGAGTGGTTACCCAGCTTCCCCTAAATGATATAGGGAATTTTGTGAAGAATAAAGTCCGCTCCTATGGAATCAGTGATGACTATTTTGTTTATGACAGCAGTTCAAATGCAAGGCTGGGACTCTACTATTATGAATATGGGGCCTATCCAAGAAAGCCCAAGGTCATTTACGACAGAAAGAACAGCTCTTTTGTTCAGATCAGCACCACCTCCTTTCCAGAGGAGATGTATCAGGCAGCCACCTGCTTCCACACCACAGGCATCACTCTGGCTTTGTGTGAGAATACCAGGAAAACCGCCGTTGATATGATTAAGAAATTCAAGCAGTCAGGAACCATTATATCCTTTGATGTGAATTTCCGCGGCAATCTCTGGACAGGAGAGGAAGCCAGAGCGTGTATTGAGCAGATCCTTCCCTATGTGGATATTTTCTTCTGCTCCGAGGAGACCGCCAGACTGACCTTTAAAAAAACAGGGAACGTAAAAGAAATGATGAAGAGCTTTACGGAAGAATACCCCATTTCCGTCGTGGCCTCCACCCAGAGAATCGTTCACAGTCCCAAAAGCCATACGTTTGGTTCTGTAATATATGATGCTTCCACAAAGGAATATTATGAGGAAGAGCCTTACCATAACATTGATGTTGTGGACAGGA
>JAEWRS010000385.1 GCA_023398855.1 Bacillota bacterium | reverse complement strand
CAATTCAGCTGCAGTCATTGGAACATCTTTCATAGTCTCTATCCCAAAAGAAATTGAGAGAGCGATTTCTCCCAAAGGCATTGATTTAATATCTCTTTGTATACGTTCCGCAATCTCAAGGGCTTGCTCTTCATCGGTTTCCCGTAAGCAAAGAAGGAATTCATCGCCTCCATACCTGGAAGCCCACAAGCCTTCAATGGAAGTATTCTGTGAAATAACTTCACCGGCTGACTGAATAACCAAATCACCCGCATCGTGTCCGTAAAGGTCATTAATGGATTTAAAATTATCAAGATCAATAAAACACACGGACAGTGGTTCGTGTCTGAGACAGGCATCAATAACATCAACAGGGAGACGTTCATCAACAAAGCGCCTGTTATATAGAAAGGTGAGGGGATCCCTCACAGCTGCATCATTCAGTTTCTTAATGAACCGGGAAAAGATTTCTCCTTCATTATAATCACCAGTTCCGATAAGCATTGTATCCGTAGCATTCTTCAACAGCTCCAGCACTGCCGGGCTGGAGGCTTGTTCAACAGGGATTGAGGTCAAAAGCAGAACTTCATCCCCGCTTCTTTCCAGCTTAACAAAACTTTTATTTTCCTGATAAGCTCTGATAGAAATGCAATTATCGCAAATCCTGTTGTTCCGCCAATATTGGTAGCATACATCTGGTGTAGCTGCCAAATAGGACTGCCTGCAATCCAGTACCTTTTTGTGAACTGGATCCACCAGGCGAACCACATCATACATCTTATAAAAAAAATCCAGCTTATCTTTTATCTCATCCAGCGAAATATGATCCATTTTGACCTCGCAATACTCATTAATTCTTATTAGAGTAGTAATTGAACATGTATTCCCCAATTTGTAAAATGACTCTTCTTAACACAAAAACCCCCAGGCTGCCCTGAAGGTTTTAATTATGACCTATCCGAGAATCGAACTCGGGTTTCCGCCGTGAGAGGGCGGCGTCTTGACCGCTTGACCAATAGGCCATGTTAATAATTGTGCTGTTGCAGAATCGAGGCGACAAGATTCGAACTTGCGACCTCTGCGTCCCGAACGCAGCGCTCTACCAAACTGAGCCACGCCTCGATTACGTTAGGTAGTATAATACAAATCCTAGCGTATGTCAACCTTATTTTCAAAATTTTTTTATTATTTTAAATTTCTGGAAAAATTCCCATAAAATTCAACAATCATTCTGTCAGATAATCTGATGAGCATCTGAAAATCTAATTTTCTCCTCATCAACCCAGATCAAACAGAGACAGCTGGTTTGATTCCGGGAGTTCAAACAGGAGGCCTAAATCTCCCATCAAATCACAGACAGTCTTACTGACTTTTGTTCTGTTCCTGAAATCCTCTCTGGATAAGAAGGCTCCATCCTTTACAGCATCAACCACAGCATCAGCAGCCTTTTCTCCCAATCCGTCAATACTGCTTAAAGACGGCATCAGCATACCATCAATAATCTGAAAATGTCTTGCCTTTGCACGGTAAATATCAATGGGCATAAATTGATATCCCCTGGCATACATCTCCTGTACAATCCTCATGTCTCTTAAGGTATCCTGTTCCTTTTTAGAAAGAGTGTCCACTCGTTTCCTATAATCAGCCAGATAGTATTCCAGTTTATCACGCCCCTGACACATCAGTTCATAGCTGAAGCCATTGGCCCTGATGCTGAAAAATGAAGCATAATAAGCCAATGGGTAAAATACCTTGCAATAGGCAATTCTCCAGGCCATCATAACATAGGCTGCCGCATGGGCTTTCGGGAACATGTACTTGATCTTCTTACAGGACCAGATATACCAGTCGGGAACTCCGTGGTCAATCATTTCCTTCTCCCACTCATCCTTTAGCCCTTTTCCCTTTCTGACACTCTCCATTATGGAAAAGGAAAGGCCTTCTTCCATTCCCATGGAGATCAAATAGATCATGATATCGTCACGGGTACAGATTGCCGTCTGAATGGTAGCTGTTCCTTCCTGGATCAGGGTCTGGGCATTTCCCAGCCACACATCTGTACCATGAGCCAAACCTGCAATTCGCACCAGGTCAGAGAAATACCTGGGCTGCGTGTCTATCAGCATCTGCATGGCAAAATCCGTTCCAAACTCCGGAACGCCCAAAGCTCCTAGTTTGCATCCTCCAATATCTTCCGGTGTGATCCCTAAAGCTGAGGTGTTCTGGAAGAGAGACATGACCTCCTTGCTGTCTAATGGAATATCCTTTACCGGGTCAAATCCAATGAGATCCTGAAGCATACGGATCATGGTGGGATCGTCGTGTCCGAGAATATCAAGCTTTAATAAGTTATGGTCAATGGAGTGATAGTCAAAATGCGTTGTCACCGTCATGGTCGTCATATCGTTAGCAGGCCTCTGAACGGGAGTAAAGGAATAGATCTCCTCCCCATGAGGAAGCACAATAATTCCGCCGGGATGCTGTCCGGTAGTCCTTCTGACCCCTACACAGCCCTGAACAATCCGGCTGATTTCACAATTGCGTTTTCTCACTCCATGCTCTTCGTAATAGTTTTTCACATAACCAAAGGCTGTTTTATCCGCCAAAGTACCAATAGTTCCAGCGCGGAAGGTCTGTCCTTTACCAAATATAACCTCCGTATAATCATGAGCCTTGCTTTGATACTCACCAGAAAAGTTTAAGTCAATATCCGGTTCCTTGTCTCCCTTGAAACCAAGAAAGGTTTCAAAGGGTATGTCAAATCCGTCCTTTGCCAATGGCTTTCCGCACACAGGACAAACCTTATCCGGCATATCACACCCCGCCATACCAGAAAACTTTTTTACTTCTTCTGAATCAAAATCATAATAATGGCAGGAAGCACAGTAATAATGGGGGCTCAAGGAATTAACCTCTGTAATACCTGAAAGATAAGCCACAATAGAAGAACCTACTGAACCACGGGAGCCTACCAGATATCCATCCTCATTGGACTTCCAAACCAGCTTCTGGGCGATAATATACATTACTGCAAATCCGTTGGAAATAATGGAATGAAGCTCTCTTTCCAACCGTTCCGTAACAATCCCAGGAAGATTTTCTCCATAGATAGCATAAGCCCTGTCATAGCAGATCTTTCTTAAATCCTCATCAGAATTTTCAATGACAGGCGCACACTTATCCGGACGTACCGGAGATATTTTCTCGCACATGTCAGCAATCTTTCTTGTATTCTTAATTACTACTTCTTCTGCCTTATTAGGTCCCAGGTATTCAAATTCCTTTAACATTTCCTCAGTTGTCCGCAGGTACAGAGGCGCCTGATCATCAGAATCTTTAAACCCCTGGCCCGTCATAATAATCCTTCTGTAAACCTCATCTTCCGGATCCAGAAAATGAACATCGCAGGTGGCGCAGACCGGCTTTGCAAACTGCTCCCCAAGGGTCACTATTTTTTTGTTGATGTCAATTAAATCCTGTTCTGACTTTACCGTACTTTTCTCATCTCTGAGCATAAACCCATTATTTCCCAAAGGCTGTATCTCCAGATAGTCATAAAAATTAACCAGCTTTGCCACTTCAGCATCAGAAACACCCCGAAGCAGAGCCTGGTAAAGCTCTCCAGCCTCACAGGCTGAACCTATGATCAGCCCTTCCCGGTTCTGGTTCAGTACGCTTTTGGGAATTCTGGGCCTTCTGGCGTAATAATTAATATGGGAACAGGAAATCAGGCGGTAAAGATTTACTCTTCCCACATCATTGGCAGCCAGTATGATCACATGATGAGTGGGGAGTTTTTTGATCATATCAGCTGACATGGAACTTAGTCCGTTCAGCTGATCAAGGGTTTCTACCCCCCGTTCCCGAAGCATTTTAACAAATTTCATAAATATATCAGCAGTGCAGCCAGCATCATCTACTGCTCTGTGATGGTTCTCCAAAGAAATACCCAGGGCCTTTGCAACCGTATCCAGTTTAAAACGGTTAAGTTTAGGAAGAAGGAGCCTTGCAAGAGCCACAGTATCTAAGACAGTGGGATGAAAGGGCAGATTTAACCGACCAGCATTATGGTCAATAAAGCTTACGTCAAAGGAAGCATTATGGGCCACCAGCACAGAACCTTCACAAAAGTCCAGAAACCGGGGCAGAATTTCATCAATCTTAGGAGAAGGAAGTACCATATTGTCATTGATGCCTGTAAGCTGCTCAATCTCAAAGGGAATAGGCACATCGGGATTTACAAAGGTACTGAATTTATCCGTTATGGTTCCGTCTTTTATCTTTACCGCTCCGATCTCAATGATCCTGTTCCTGGAAGAACTAAAACCTGTTGTCTCAATATCAAACACCACAAACGAATCTGATAAGCTCTGGTTTTTGGAATTCTCAACCAGCTGCTTTAAATCATCCACTAAGTATCCCTCTACTCCATAAATCAGTTTAAAGGTATCCCCCTTGTCCAAAGCATGATTCGCATCAGGGAATGACTGGACGCATCCGTGATCGGTTATGGCAATAGCTGGCATACCCCACTTTTTTGCCCTTTTAACAATATCTTTGACTTCAGAAACTCCGTCCATATCGCTCATTTTCGTATGACAGTGAAGCTCCACCCGTTTCTCCAGGCTGTTGTCCACCCGCTTCCCGGTAAAATCTTCAGATTTTTTGATTCCTACCACTGATCCAAGGGTCAGCTCCCCGTCAAATTTATCAATGGTGGTAACACCCTTGATACGTATAAAGGTCCCTTGTACAACGGCCGCCTTTAAATCCTCAATCTGCTCTTCCTTTGCAAACATCTTGACAGTGATTGTATCCGTAAAATCAGTTACATCAAAAATCATAATGGTATTTTGGCTTCTCAGCTCCCGGCTGTCCACGGTTAAGATCTTGCCCCTGACTACTACCTCGCCTATTTCGCCGTCGATTTTTTCTATTTGTAAGATTTCGCCGTCAAAATCACGTCCATACAATACCTCTGGATTATCAGACCGGCGGCCAAAGGAACCTCCCCCCTTCTTATAATCCTTCCATTCCTTTTTCCCGTAATCCGAATCCCCTGTTTTAAACCCTTCCTTTTTTCCGCCCATGCGAAGATTAGGGGCAGGGGCCTTTGGCGTCTGCTCCTGGATCGGGTAAGCCACAGCTTCAGCAGCCAGGGTGTCTAAGGAAGCGCCATCCAACATGGAAGGCACGGCATTTTCAACACCGCCTCCTGGGGCGTACTCCTCCTGTTCTCTTCCCTTTCTGACTGCCAGAGATGTCCTGTTTACGATTTCCTCCACTTCCCGCTGCATCTGCAGTTCCTTTTGTTTTGCCAGTTTATTTTCCCTGGGAGCCACATATTCATACTGAACCTCCACCGGCATACCACATCTCTCATGGAATATTTTTTCCAGAACCCGTTTTAAGTCCCCGGCCTTTTCATGGGTAACTATGGTATCCTCTACTGTCATTTTTAAAAGATCCGGTTCAGGAAACCGGTATTCTGCTTTGCGGAACATGTTGTACTCAATAATGCTGTAATTTTTAAGCTCAGTTAATAAGCTCTCCCGGTAGGCCTTTAACAGCTTTTGAGGCGTATACTGGCCCGATAGACGGAAGCGCTCTATGATCTTTATGGTTATCTGCTTGGAGGGAAAAAGCTGGTCCTTGATTCCCTTCTCAAGGGCATATATATTTTGTTTATGTATTAGTCTTTGGCTCAGCAGGTAAATACGAATAGAGCTTCTATCCCTGCCTAAAGTGACTCTCTCCACTTCTACCAGATTTAAAAGCTCCCGTAGTTCATCTGTAATATGTAAGCCTGGAAAAACTTCTAAAAATCTTTTTGCCATTCCATCACCTATTGCATTTTCATTAGCTCATCTCTCAGGGCACCCAGGAGCTGATCTTCCGGAACCTTACGGATGATCTCACCCTTTTTCATCAAAAGGCCCTCACCAATTCCTCCCGCAATTCCCAGATCCGCTTCCTTAGCCTCTCCCGGCCCGTTTACCACGCAGCCCATAACAGCCACTTTAATGTCCAGATGGTCAAAGCCTGTTACCATTTCTTCCACCTGATTTGCCAGAGAGATCAGATCGATCCTGGTTCTGCCGCAGGTCGGGCAGGACACTACCTCAACACCGCCCTTTCTTAAGCCCAGTGCCTTTAAAATCAGTTTTGCGGCCTTTACCTCTTCCATCGGATCTCCGGTCAGGGAAACCCGTATGGTATCACCGATTCCTTCGTAAAGAATGATTCCCAGGCCAACGGAGGATTTTACCGTTCCGGATATATACGTACCTGCCTCGGTTATTCCTACATGAAGGGGATAATCTGACTGCCCAGCAATCAGCTCATGCGCTTTGACGCACATGAGAACATTAGAAGATTTTATGCTGATGACAAGATTTTCATACCCCAGTTCTTCGATCATGTGAACC
>JAEWRS010000365.1 GCA_023398855.1 Bacillota bacterium | reverse complement strand
AAGCTGTGGGTCGCCCTGGCGGAAGTGGAAAAGGAGCTGGGACTTCCTATTACGGATGAGCAGTTAGAGGAATTAAGAGCATTTCAGGATGAGATCAATTACGATGTGGCAGTACAGAGGGAAAAAGAGGTCCGTCATGATGTCATGTCTCATGTTTATGCATACGGCGTGCAGTGTCCGAAGGCCAAGGGCATTATCCACCTGGGTGCAACCTCCTGCTATGTGGGAGATAATACGGATCTTATCATCATGAGGTCAGCCCTTCATCTGGTTCGAAGAAAACTCATCAATGTGATTGATGAGCTGGCTAAGTTTGCTGACGCATACAAAGACCTGCCCACCCTGGCCTTCACTCATTTCCAGCCGGCCCAGCCTACCACCGTAGGAAAAAGAGCCACCTTATGGCTTCATGATCTGACCATAGATTTAGAAGACTTAGACTATATCATGGGTTCCATTCAGCTTCTTGGTTCTAAGGGTACCACTGGGACACAGGCCAGCTTCCTGGAACTGTTTGACGGGGATATGGAAAAGGTGAGAAGTGCGGATGCCATGATTGCAAAGAAACTGGGTTTTTCTGGCTGTTATCCGGTTTCCGGCCAGACCTATTCCAGAAAGGTGGACAGCCGTGTGGTTAATGTGCTGGCTGGCATTGCCCAGAGCGCCCATAAATTCTCCTATGATATCCGCCTTCTCCAGCATCTGAAAGAAGTGGAAGAGCCTTTTGAAAAAAGTCAGATCGGTTCGTCAGCCATGGCCTACAAACGCAACCCCATGAGAAGCGAACGGATGGCGTCCCTGTCTAATTATGTTATGGCAGATGTGATGAATCCCATGCTGGTTTCTTCCACCCAGTGGTTTGAGAGAACGTTGGATGATTCTGCCAACAAACGGTTAAGCATTCCCGAAGGCTTTCTGGCAATTGATGGAATTCTGGACCTTTACCTAAATGTAGTGGACGGGCTTGTGGTATATCCAAAGGTCATTGAGAAGCATATGATGGCCGAGCTTCCTTTCATGGCTACGGAAAACATCATGATGGATGCGGTAAAGGCAGGAGGAGACAGGCAGGAGCTTCATGAGCGGATCAGAGAGCTGTCTATGGAGGCTGGCAGGAATGTGAAAGTCAACGGACTGGATAACAATTTACTGGAGCTGATCGCGGCCGATCCATCCTTTAACCTTTCCCTGGAGGATTTAAAAAAGAGCATGGATCCCAAACGATATGTTGGCTGTGCTCCTGCCCAGGTGACGGCTTATCTCGATGAGATAGTGGCCCCCCTGCTTGATGAAAACAAGGAGTTTCTTGGGCTTAAGGCAGAGATTCACGTATAATAAGCTTTCAGGCAGACATCAGAGATTTTATGAAGTCTGCCTGTGCTTTTCTCATTTTTATAGCAGGAGGGATCCATGAGCTGCAATTTGGAATATTACAAGGTATTTTATTATGTTGCCCAGTTAGAGAGCATTACCATGGCAGCGGAAAAGCTGTGTATCTCTCAGCCGGCTGTAAGCCAGGCGGTAAGACAGCTTGAAAAAGCCCTGGACAGTCAGCTGTTTTTGCGGACTTCCAAAGGGGTCCGTCTGACACGGGAGGGAGAATTTTTTTACAAATATGTAAAAACCGGTTTAGAAAATATCTGGCGTGGGGAAAGTATGTTAAACAGGCTGAAGGATTTAGATACTGGTGAAGTGTGCATCGGGGCCAGTGACATGACTCTTCAATTTTATCTGCTGCCTTATCTGGAGAAATTCCATGAGCTGTATCCTGGTATCAAGGTAAGAGTTTCCAACGGGCCGACGCCTGAAACACTCCGGTATTTATATGACGGCAAGATTGATTTTGGAGTGGTCAGCACTCCTTTTGAGGCGAAAAACGAGGTCATTCGGACCGATGTAAAGGAAATCAGGAATGTTTTTGTAGCAGGGGATAAGTTCCGCTATTTAAAGGACCAGGAGCTGGATTATGGGATTTTAACGGATCTGCCTTGTATTTTCCTTGAAAAAAACACCAGCACCAGGACATTTATGGATGAGTATCTGGCAGCCCATGGTATCGTGATGGAACCGGAATTTGAGCTTTCTACCAGTGATATGATTGTCCAGTTCGCCATGCGGAATCTGGGGATAGGATGCGTGATGTCAGGCTTTGCACAGATGGAGCTGGAAAAAGGAAGCCTTGTGGAGCTGAAGTTTAGGGACGAAATGCCCAAACGTCATTTTACTATTGTTACTGACAGCAAAACACCGGTATCTCCTGCAGGGAAGCGTCTGCTGCAGCTAATGAAAAGTGACATAATTTAGAATTATGGTAAATATAAATAATATTGATTTTACTTATGAATCATCATGCGCTATCATAAGTAAGTAAATGGTATTTTTCACTCGAAGGAGGATCAATCAAATGGTAAGAGCAATCGTAGGTGCCAACTGGGGCGACGAAGGAAAAGGCAAGATCACGGATATGCTGGCAAAGGAATCGGATATTATTATCCGCTATCAGGGAGGCAGCAATGCCGGACATACCATTATTAACAACTATGGAAAATTTGCCCTTCACCTTCTGCCCTCCGGTGTATTTTATAATCATACTACCAGCATTATCGGTAACGGCGTGGCCTTAAATATTCCGTTTTTGGTAAAAGAAATTGGGGATCTCATAAGCAAGGGGGTTCCAAAGCCAGAGGTTCTGGTTTCAGACCGTGCACAGATCCTGATGCCCTATCATATTCTGTTTGACCAGTATGAGGAGGAGCGTCTTGGCAAGAAGTCCTTTGGTTCCACAAAGTCAGGGATTGCTCCATTTTATTCAGATAAGTATGCTAAGATCGGATTTCAGGTCAGCGAGCTTTTTGATGAAGAAGGCTTGAAAGAGAAGGTGGAAAGGGTTTGTGAAACAAAGAATGTTTTAATGGAACACCTTTATCACAAGCCAGGCATTGACCCTGCTGATCTGTTAAAGACTCTGCTTGAATACCGGGAAATGGTGAAGCCTTATGTTTGTGATGTATCCAAATATCTTCATGAAGCCATCAAAGCAGGTAAGAATATTCTTTTGGAAGGACAGCTGGGCTCTTTAAAGGATCCTGACCACGGTATTTATCCCATGGTGACCTCTTCCTCCACTCTGGCGGCATACGGTGCAATAGGTGCAGGAATTCCGCCCTATGAGATCAAGAACATTACCACCGTTGTAAAGGCTTATTCCAGCGCAGTAGGAGCA
The DNA here is from genome assembly GCA_023398855.1 of Bacillota bacterium. Taxonomy (GTDB): domain Bacteria; phylum Bacillota; class Clostridia; order Lachnospirales; family Lachnospiraceae; genus Lacrimispora. The sequence continues at coordinate 7,936 of JAEWRS010000365.1, read as the reverse complement.
GGAGCATTTGTCAGTGAGATATTCGGAGATGAAGCGGACGAATTAAGACGGCGCGGCGGTGACGGCGGCGAATACGGTGCAACCACAGGAAGACCACGGCGCATGGGCTGGTTTGATGCGGTTGCCTCCAGGTACGGCTGCAGGATTCAGGGATCCACAGAAGTGGCCCTCACTGTTCTTGATGTGCTGGGTTACCTTGATGAGCTGCATGTATGCGTTGGCTATGAGATTGACGGAAAGGTTACCAGGGACTTCCCGACGACAGTAGAGCTTAACAAGGCAAAACCGGTATACACCACCCTTCCTGGATGGAAATGTGAGATCCGTGGAATTAAGACCTACGAAGACCTTCCGGAAAATTGCAGGAACTATATTGAATTCATTGAAAAGGAAATGGAAACACCCATAACCATGGTTTCCAACGGACCGGGAAGAGACGAAATTATTTACCGCAGATAATCTAAGAAGAATTGTTAAATGGAGAACAAGGAAAAAGCACCTGCTTTTTTCTGTTCTCCATTTATATTATGAGCCTTTGTTTTACTTGGAAAAGCACAATGGTACCTGTCACGAACGGTCACTGCCGGTTCCGGAAGGATCCGGATCAGTTTTCTCCGGTTTCAGCACACGGGCGACCAGCTGGGCAGCATAAATGAGAATTGGAATAACCGCGGATGAAATAATAGCCGCCATGAGCCAGTTTTTAGATTGAGGGCTATTTGAAAAGGCGGATATAAGGGCAATGGCATATATGGCGAGAAGGAATATCAGTCCGGCCATGGCCAGGAAACGCTTCCATTTCACAGGAATCACCTCCCTTTCTGAATCAGTATGTTTTTACTATTATAGCTTATAAAAGGATAAATGGGAAGAAAAGCTTTTTTGTTCATAAAATCTTTAAAATTTGAAACCTATACTTTTCCATAGAAATATAGTAATATTTTATATATAAAACGGAAAGCCTGGAAGGAGCGGAAAACTCTTGAGGATAAGATGGATAGCGGCGGCAGGGATAATTCTTACACTTGGAAGTACGATGGCCTCCATGGCAGCAGAAGAGAGAGTACCAGAAGAGAGTGAAAGCCAAGAGACGGCAGTATTGGATTGGCAGTGGCAAGAGGAGCCGGATGGCTGGCGGTATGTCAACGCTGCTGGAAAATTCAAAAAAACCTGCTGGGAAGAAATCAAAGGATATTGGTATTACTTTAACCATGACGGATATATGGCTTCTGATTGGACAAGGATCAGCGGATTAAATTACTGCTTTTCTGAGACAGGAGAGCAGGTGCTTGGCTGGTGTTATAACGACGAGGAAGAAAAGTGGCATTATTACAAAGAGGATGGTACAGCCCAGAAGGGTTGGTATCAGGAGGCCAATGGAAGCTGGTACTGGTTTTCCATCAAGGGTGAGATGGCGGCTTCCGGCTATAAGAATGTATCCGGCAAACGATATTACTTTTTTGACAATGGACAGATGGCAGCAAACCAGTACGTTGGACTTTTTTATATGGACGAAAACGGCCAGAGAAACAAAGAATTTGATATTACCGTCAATGGAAAGAGAACCTCCACATCTATGTCCTCTGAGATTAAAAATGCCTTTACGGAGTCAACTAAAAACATCCCAAGGGATTGGATCAGAAAGTTTGTGGATCAAGGGTGGGAGATTATCTATTATCCTGGAAAAAAATACTTTTCCGCTCCAATGACAGATAGCGGAATTTATTATGTTTGTCATAAACTGGATACTCATTATAAAAAAATAAAAATATGTCAGCCAGAGGATTTAACAGCAGCTTTTGGGGAATATATCGGTTACGCATCCGGCAGTTTCAAAAGCTCCAGCCAGGATGCCACGGATTTGCTCATGAGCAGGGGATTGGTGGAAGATTTCGTTAACATACCGGATTATTTTTACGATGATACGATGTTTTATTTTGGAAAGCTGGTGGCAGCTTATGTGAGTAATTCTTCTTCCAGAAAAGAGATGGAAGAGGAGGCACCCCAGGTGACGGAAATATTAAAAAGAATATTGTATACCGGTAAAGAATATTAAAAATGGAAGGCTCTCTCATAAAAGCCTTCCATTTTTGTTCCGTTATTCCGCCAGTTCTTCCCACAGCATATAAAGCTCCTCCAGCCGCTGCTTTATGGTTTCCTTCTCTTTATTAAGCTCCATGAGTTTTGGGACATCGGTAAAAATCTCTTCTTTCCCCAGGGCAATATCGATTTCTCCATCCCTTGTTTCTAACTGGTGAATTTCATCCTCTGTTTTCTTTAAATCATTCTGCCGTTTGCGAAGGCGGGCCTGTTCTTCCTTTTGCGACTTCCAGTCCAGCTTTGTCTCGGAAGTATCTTCCTGGAAAACGGTATTAACAGAAGAAGGCGCTGCATACAAATTCGTCATGATTTCTTTCTTTTCCAGATAGTAGTTGTAATTACCAATATAATTGACCAGGGTCTGGTTAGTTAAATCCAGGATTCTGGTGGCTGTTTTGTTGATGAAGTAACGGTCGTGAGACACATACAGAATGGTCCCGGTATAATTGACCAGGGCATCCTCTAAGATTTCTTTTGAAGTAATGTCCAAATGATTGGTTGGCTCATCTAAAATGAGGAAATTGGCTTCAGACAGCATCAGCTTTGCTAAGGATACCCGGCCTCGTTCTCCGCCGCTTAAATCCTTTACCCGTTTAAACACATCGTCCCTGGTAAATAGAAAAGCTGCCAGGATGTTCCGGATCTGTGTATTGTTCATGAAAGGATACGTATCCTGCAATTCGTCAAACAGTGTCTTTTCCATGTGAAGTACCTGGTGCTCCTGGTCATAATAGCCGATATGTACCTTGGAGCCTAAGGCGATTTCTCCTTCATCTGGTTTTAATATACCATTTAATATTTTCAGTATTGTTGTTTTTCCAGTTCCGTTGCCACCGATGATGGCCACCCGTTCCCCGCGTTTTACCTCAAAATTAATGTCATCAAAAAGCAGGTTTTGATCAAATGCCTTTTTCAGTCCTTTGACAGTGAGAACATCGTTTCCGCTGATAATATTGGGCTCCAGACGGATTCGCATTTCATCGTTTATCTCTGATGGTTTATCCAGCACTTCGATTTTATCCAGCATTTTTTCGCGGCTTTCCGCCCGCCGAATGGATTTTTCCCTGTTAAAAGATTTTAATTTGGCAATGACCTCTTCCTGATGCCTGATATCCTGCTGCTGATTTAGGTATGCTTTCATCTGGGCATCCCGTATCATGGCCCGTTTCTCGCTGTAATCGGTATAATTACCTTGATATACAGCCATAAGGCCGTTATCCATTTCAATGATCTTTGTGACCACACGGTCCAGGAAATAACGGTCGTGGGCAACGATGATGATGCTGCCATCGTAATTTAAGAGATATCCTTCCAGCCAGGCAATGGACTCCATATCCAGGTGGTTGGTTGGCTCGTCCAAAAGGATAATATCTGGCTTGGCCAGGAGAAGGCGGCCTAAGGACACCCGGGTTTTCTGCCCTCCTGATAATGCTGTGACAGGTTTATGAAATTCCTCTTCTGTAAATCCCAGGCCTTTTAATACTCCTGTTACTTCGCTTTCATAGTCATAGCCGTTTAACAGCTCAAATTCGTGGTTCAGCCTGCTGTAGGCAGCGAGCATGGATTCAAGTTCTTCTCCGGAGACATGCTTCATATCTAGTTCAAGCCGGCGGATTCTTGCCTCCATTTCGATAATAGGCCGTTTGGTTTCCAGAACTTCCTCATAAACGGTTCGTTCTCCGGACAAATCCTGATGCTGAGCCAGATAGCCGATGGATTTTCCCTTAGAAATTACAACCTCTCCTTCATCAGAGGGCAGCTCACCGATGATGATCTTTAAAAGTGTGGATTTTCCGGCGCCGTTGATTCCCACAATGGCTGCTTTTTCATGGTCTTCTATATGAAAGGAAGCGTGCTTGATCACTTCATTGCTTCCAAATGCTTTACTAATATTACTGCATGACAAAATCATGTCTGTTTCCTCTTTCCTGCCTGTATTTTGGCAATAAAGGTATACCCGAAGGGTGTTTCCTCTTTCCTGCCTTGTATTTTGGCAATAAAGGTATACCCGAAGGGTGTTTCCTCTCTGTATAGATGTAATGCAACAGAACTAGTATAATATAGGTCTGTGCTTTTTTCAAGGATACAATGACAAAACCCGTTTGACATTATTTTGTCATGCAGTTATAATAATCTTAGTATGATTCTAAGTTAAAGAAGGTGAAGAAGTGTCAGAGAAAGAAATTTCCAAAGCAGTGATTACCAGGCTTCCGAGATATTACCGGTATCTGGGCGAGTTAATGGAAGATGGAGTGGAACGTATATCCTCCAATGAGTTAAGTAACAAGATGAAAGTGACCGCTTCCCAAATCCGACAGGATTTAAATAATTTCGGCGGATTCGGCCAGCAGGGCTACGGTTATAACGTGAAATATTTATATGCAGAGATCGGAAGGATACTGGGTATTGACAGGCAGCATAATATTGTTATCATAGGCGCTGGAAATTTAGGACAGGCAATTGCTAATTACGCGAATTTTGAAAAACGCGGATTCCTCATTAAAGGAATGTTTGATATCAATCCGCGGCTGATCGGTCTTGTGGTTCGGGGAATTGAGATCCGCAGCGTAGATGATCTGGAGCAGTTTGTAAAGGACAATGATGCTCAGATTGCTGCTCTGACAATTCCAAAGACAAAGGCACCAGAGATTGCGGACCGCCTTGTAAAGGCAGGGATCAAGGCGATATGGAATTTTGCTCATACGGATTTAAACGTTCCCGATGATGTAGTGGTGGAAAATGTACACTTATCGGAAAGTCTGATGAAGCTGTCTTACCGTGTCTGTAGCATGCAGGATCAGAGTGAGGAAGAAAAGAACAAGCAATTAGAAAAAAAGGGGTAACATGCCTGCCGGTAAGTGAAGGGGAAACTTTTCGCTGCCGGTTGTTTTTCTATGGCAAGATTTATGAAAAACCTTTTGAAATATCTTTATGCCCGGAAAGCATGGGTGATAATAAAGGAAAGGCGGGAGAAGAATGAGATATCTGGTAACAGGAGGACAGATGAAGGAGGTGGACCGCTACACCATCGGAGAGGTAGGGATTCCATCTCTGGTTCTCATGGAACGGGCAGCCCTGGCGGTTACAGAAGAAGTGGTAAAGCATGGGCAAAAGACGGATCGGATATGGGTCTTATGCGGGAACGGCAATAATGGGGCAGACGGAGTCGCAGCTGCCAGGATGCTGCATTTAAAAGGATATACCGTGTCGGCCTTGCTTGCGGGAGAAAGGGAGCATGGGAGCAGGGAATATCTTACTCAGATTTCCATAGCAAAGCAAACGGGCGTTCCTCTGATGGATTTTTCTGAGTTTAACCCAGCAGACATTCATATTCTGGTTGATGCGCTTTTTGGCGTTGGGCTGGACCGGGAGATTCTTGGCAAATACCGGGAAATCATGGAAGCGGTTCTTCTCATCAGGCCAGAGTTTACAGTGGCAGTGGATATTCCTTCGGGTATTCATTCCGATTCAGGACAGATGATGGGCATTGCCTTAAAGGCGGATGTGACAGTCACCTTTGGCTATGAAAAGCTGGGAACCATGCTGCATCCCGGAAAAGAATATGGAGGAAAGGTACTTGTAGCTGACATTGGTTTTCCCGGTAAATCTCTGGAACGCCTTAAACCGGAATTTTTTACTTTTGAACCAGGGGATGAAGAACGCCTTCCAAAACGCCCGGTTTATTCCAACAAAGGGACTTTTGGAAAAGTACTTGTAGTGGCAGGTTCAAAAAACATGAGCGGAGCCGCATATTTAAGCGCCCTTGCCGCTTACCGTACAGGCGCAGGCCTGGTTAAGATTTTTACTGTGGAGGAGAACAGGATCATCCTGCAGGCAGGACTTCCGGAAGCAATCATCACCACCTACGATGCCAAAGAAGCAGAGGCTGGGACAACAGGATTTAAAGAACTTCTGGTAACGCAGTGTGAGTGGGCCACTGTCATTGTGCTGGGTCCTGGCCTTGGGCAGGAGGCTTATGTGAGGAATCTGGTGGAGGAGGTCCTGGCAAGTGCTTATGTTCCCATAATTCTGGATGCAGATGGTCTTGGAGCCATTGCTTCATACCCGGAACTGACAAGCTATTTTACAGAAAACATCATTATAACACCTCATTTAGGAGAGATGGCAAGGCTTACTGGCAGCTCCGTGGGAACCATTAAAAAAAACCTGGTGGCCACTGCCAGGGAATATGCTGACCGGTTCGGCATTACTTGTGTGCTGAAAGACGCGGTAACCATTGGTGCGTTAAAGGATCAGAGGACTTATATTAATGGAAGTGGTAACAGTGCCATGGCAAAAGCAGGTTCAGGAGATGTACTGACAGGGATTATTGCCGGGCTGCTTGGTCTGGGCTTAGAAGAGTCTGATGCAGCAGCTTTTGGCATATGGCTTCATGGCCGTACAGGAGACATGGTTAAAGAGAAACAGGGAGATCACAGTCTTCTTGCCAGGGAATTGACAGAAGAGATCCATTCTATATGGCAGAGATAATTCAGGTAATACCCTTTGTGCTAACCTTTAATCGGGCGGGCTTTGTATAGATCACATGGGCTGGAAAGAGGAAACTAAGAGATGAAATTATATGACAGGGTTTATGAAACAGTAAATTTAGATGCCGTCAGGCACAACATGGAGGCAATGGAAGCAAATTTAAAGGAAGGAACCAGGATGATCGGCGTGGTGAAATCCGATGGATACGGCCATGGAGCGGTTCCTATTGCCTGGGCGATTGACCCTTATGTGTGGGGATATGCAGTGGCAACTGTGGAAGAAGGCGTGATCTTAAGGAAACACGGAATCAGAAAACCAATTCTGGTACTGGGTGTCGTGCCCAGGGAGGGATACGGTATTTTGGTGGAATATGAAATCACCTCAGCGGTATTCCAACTAAAACGGGCGGAACATCTTTCCAGTCTGGCTGTAAAAGAAGGAAAAAAGGCAGTTGTCCACTTAGTAGTGGATACGGGTATGAGCCGGATCGGATATCCGGTCACAGAAGCAGCGGCCGAAGAGGCAGCAAAAATCTGCAGCCTTCCGGGAATTGAGGTAGAAGGGCTGTTCACCCATTTTGCAAAGGCAGATGAAAGGGATAAAGAGGCCACGGATAATCAGATTGAAAAGTATATGAAGTTTGTGAAAATGCTTACAGACAGGGGGATTACAATCCCTGTCCTTCACTGCTCCAACAGTGCCGGGATTCTGGACCTGCCAAAGGCCAACTTTCATGCGGTCCGGGCCGGAATATCCCTTTATGGCATTTACCCCTCGGAAGAAGTAGACAGGAATGCAGTAAGGCTTGAGCCGGCCATGGAATTAAAAAGTTTTATTTCCTATGTGAAGACCATAGAGGCGGGAACAAACGTGAGCTATGGAGGAACCTTTACCGCCGACCGGGAAATGACGGTAGCTACCATACCTGTAGGATACGGTGACGGCTATCCAAGAAATCTCTCCGGAAAAGGGGAGGTGTTGATCAGAGGACAGCGGGCTAAGATTTTGGGGCGGGTCTGTATGGATCAGTTCATGGTTGATGTGACCGGAATTCAAGGGGCAGAGGAAGAAGATGAGGTGGTCTTGATTGGGAGGCAGGGAAAGGAAGAGATTACAGTTGAAGAGCTGGCCAGGGTAGGCGGCGGCTTTCACTATGAGATCGTCTGCGGCATCGGCAAGAGGGTGCCCCGGATTTACATAGAAAGAGACCGGGTTGTGGGCACGAAAGATTATTTCAATGATTCTTATGAAGGGTTTTGCAGGGTCTGATAACAAACTCCATGTCCAAAACATATGATAAGGTATGCGGCGGAAAAACTTAAGTGAATACACGAGTCAAAGAAGG